>NZ_JAZKVY010000269.1:0-363 GCF_036624925.1 Stenotrophomonas sp. A3_2 | reverse complement strand
TGTGACCTGCACTTACCTGTCTGAAGGGGGATAGGTGCCGGCAGGGCTGCGCCCTGCACCCGCAGAGGCCAGGGCAACCTCAAGGTCAAAGGCCTGCATTACGTGGGATGGCGGGGGGGGGGGGGGGGGGGGGGGGGGGGGGGGGGCCCCCCCCCCCGCGGCACCCCGTCGGGGGGGCCGGGCGGCCCCACCCCCGGCCCCCCACGCACCCCCCACCCCCCCCCCCCCCGCCTCAGACAAATTTCGCGCGGCTGTTGGTAGGTGTCGACCTTGGTCGACACATCTGTCAGATATCGAAAGAAATTCCGGGGTCAGATCCCAAGAGTATTCCCGACAGATCGCGGACCTCTGTCGAAGGCGGGG
>NZ_JAZKVY010000268.1:0-351 GCF_036624925.1 Stenotrophomonas sp. A3_2 | reverse complement strand
ACGTCCGCCAGCCGCTCGGCCACCTGACGTTCAAGGGCCTCGCGCCCCTGCTGCAGCGCTGGCCACAAGGCCGGGTCGTGCCGGGCGGCCACCAGGAATTCGAGCGCCACGGCGAAGAGCGGGCCCTCCGTGGTCCGCCAGATGGCGCCGCAGAAGCTCGCCACGGCCTGCCGCCCCGGCGCGGAGGAAGAGAGCGCCTGGTCCAGCCCCTGGAGCGCAGTGGCGGTCGCGTGCTCGATCGCCGCCGCGACGAGCTCGGCGCGGCTCGGGTAGTGGTGGGTCAGCGCCCCGCGGCTCACGCCGGCACGCGTGCAGATCATCGGGGTGGAGGCCTGCGCCAGCCCAACCTCC
>NZ_JAZKVY010000267.1:0-412 GCF_036624925.1 Stenotrophomonas sp. A3_2 | reverse complement strand
ATGCGCATGGAGTACTTGAAATCGGCGGTGCTCTGTTATCGTTGGATGATTGTTCTGGATGCTTTAGAATGATCCTCCGGTATCGCTTGATGAGTAGCCAGAAGGCTGGCACGCTCTGAAGCGTCCCGGAGGAGATGCTGGGTGGCCGCCGCCATTTTTGAATTGAGGCCGACACCCGCTATCTCGGCCAATTTCGCTCCAAAAGTGGTCAAACCCGGGTGCATCTTGTTGCTGACGATGAGAGGATTCCGAATCTGCTATTGGCGATGTGCTTTTGTTGGTCCGATCAAAAGTTAGCGGGTGTAGGTGAGTTGCATGCGCATGGAGTGCTTGCAATCGGCAGGGCTGAGTAGACGTTGGATGATTGCCATTGATGTTTTAATATGATCCTCCGGTATCGCTTGATGAGTAG
>NZ_JAZKVY010000266.1:0-332 GCF_036624925.1 Stenotrophomonas sp. A3_2 | reverse complement strand
ACCCGGGCCCATTGTTCCCTTGGGCGCGGGTGCTGGCGAAGGTGCCGCTGCAGCCGGTTGGGTAAGCGGCAGGGCTGCGCCCTGCACCTGCGGTAGTGGCGGCCCCGGGCCGGCCCCACCCCCCGCACCCGGGGGTGGGCGGGGGGGGGCGGGGGGGGTGTTTTCCGGCGCCCCCCCCACCCGGCCCCCCCCGGCAACCCCCGGTTGAGGGTGGGGGGGCCGCCCCGCGGCCCCCACTACCGCAGGTGCAGGGCGCAGCCCTGCCGCTTACCCAACCGGCTGCAGCGGCACCTTCGCCAGCACCCGCGCCCAAGGGAACAATGGGCCCGGGT
>NZ_JAZKVY010000265.1:0-422 GCF_036624925.1 Stenotrophomonas sp. A3_2 | reverse complement strand
CCGTCGCCCAGGACAATTTCGACAGTTACCAGGTCGCCCGCATGGCAGACGCGCCGGACATCGCCGTCCACTTCCTGCAAAGCCACGCCCCCCGCGGCGGGGTAGGGGAGGTGGGCGTGATCCCGATCGCCGCCGCCGTCGGCAACGCCATCTTCGCCGCCACCGGCGTGCGCGTGCGCGATCTGCCCATACGCAAACTGAAACTGCCGGCGGCCGCCCGGGCGAGCCGGTGACCACACCCCCGCGTTTGCTCGAAGGCATGTGCATCGTCGACATGACGAGCGTGGTCTTCGGCCCCTACTGCACGCAGTTGCTCGCCGAAATGGGCGCCGACGTCATCAAGGTGGAGCCGCCCATCGGCGACATCTTCCGCCGCGCCGGCGCCGCGCCGCCCAGCTTCACCATGGGCGCCTGCCACCTCG
>NZ_JAZKVY010000264.1:0-12944 GCF_036624925.1 Stenotrophomonas sp. A3_2 | reverse complement strand
CCGACCAACGGTCGGCCCCCACCAAAGCAGAACGCCGTTCCGACAGACCGCAGGAAACTGTCGAAGGCGGGGTTGGGGGGGGGGGGGGGGGGGGGGGGCCCCAGAGGGTGCGGCGCCGGCCGCTCTAACTCCCTCGTGTGGGGGGGGGGGCGCCCCGCTGGGGCCCCCCCCCCCCCCCCCCCCCCCCCCACCCCGCCTTCGACAGTTTCCTGCGGTCTGTCGGAACGGCGTTCTGCTTTGGTGGGGGCCGACCGTTGGTCGGCACGGTAGATCCACGCCATGCGTGGACGGATCTCTGGAGGATCGACGGTGGAGATTAAATCTCCACCTGCGCGCCGAGTTCCACCAGCCGGTTACCCGGAATCCGGAAGAAGCCGGTCGCCGGCGCGGCATTCCGGTGCATCAGCGCGAACAGCTTGTCGCGCCAGATCGGCATGCCGCGGTTGGCGGTGGCGACGATGGTTTCGCGGCTGGCGAAGAAGGTGGTGTCCATCGGGTCGAAGTAGATGCCGCCGTGGTCGCACGAGCGCATCAGCGCCAGTGGGACGTCCGGGGTCTCCATGAAGCCGAAGCGCACATAGACCCGGTAGAACTCGTCGCCCACCGATTCGATCTTCAGCCGCTGCCCTTCCATCGCATACGGGATCGGCAGGGTTTCCACATGCAGGAACACGTTGCGTTCGTGCAGCACTTTGTTGTGCTTGAGGTTGTGCATCAGTGCGTGCGGGGCCACGGTCGGATCCGCAGTGAGGAACACGGCGGTGCCCGGCACGCGTACCGGCGGCGCCAGCATCAGGCCCGGCAGGAAGGTATCCAGGCGGATGCCGTCCTTGCGGATCTCATCGCGCAGCAGCTCGCGGCCCCGGCGCCAGGTACGCATCATGGTGAACAGGAAGATGCCCAGCACTACCGGGAACCAGGCGCCCTGCAGCAGCTTGGCGCCGTTGGCGATGACAAAGCCGAGGTCGATGATGAAGAACACCACGCACAGGGGCAGCAGCCAGGCGCGTGCCTTCGGCCACAACGAGCGGGCCACCAGGGCCAGCAGCAGGGTATCGATCAGCATGGTCGCCGACACCGAGATGCCGTAGGCCACCGCCAGGTTGGACGAGCTGCGGAAGGCCAGCACCAGGCCGATCACCATCACCGCGATGCCCCAGTTGATGCCCGGGATGTAGATCTGGCCGATGGTGTCGTGCGAGGTGTGCTTGATGCGCATGCGCGGGATGTAGCCCAGCTGCATCGCCTGACGCGAGACCGAGAACGCACCGGTGATGACCGACTGCGAGGCAATCACCGCCGCCATGGTGGCCAGGATGATCATCGGGTACAGCGCCCACGACGGCACTGCCTCAAAGAACGGGTTCTTCAGCGCCTCGGGATGGTTGAGCACCAGTGCGCCCTGCCCCAGGTAGTTCAGCACCAGGCACGGCAGCACGAAGAAGTACCAGGCATGGCGGATCGGCTTGGCACCGAAGTGGCCCATGTCGGCGTACAGCGCTTCGCCGCCGGTCACCGCCAGTACCACCGCACCGAGGATGAAGATGCCGTGCCAGCTGTGCTCCATGAAGAAGCGGATCGCCCACCACGGGTTGAAGGCTTTCAGCACTTCCGGCGCATCCACGATGTTGTAGATGCCGATCGCCGCCAGCGAAATGAACCAGACCGACGTGATCGGGCCGAACGCCTTGCCGATCTTCTCGGTGCCGAAGCGCTGCGCCGCGAACACCATCAGCAGCACCACCACCGTGATCGGCACGATGAAGGCATGCAGGCCGGGCGCGGCCACCTCCAGGCCTTCGACGGCGCCCAGCACCGAAATCGCCGGCGTGATCACGCCGTCGCCGAAGAACAGCGAGGCGCCGAAGATGCCAAGGATGCCCACCACGTAGGCCGAGCGCGACCCGTTGCGCAGCGTGCGCTGGGTCAGCGCCATCAGCGCCATGATGCCGCCCTCGCCGTCATTGTCGGCGCGCATGATGATGGTCACGTACTTCAGCGTGACCACGATGTTCAGTGCCCAGAACGCCAGCGAGAGCACGCCCAGTACCGTGTCGTGGTCGCTGTTGAGCCCGTAGTGCGGCGAGAACGCCTCCTTCAGGGTGTACAGCGGGCTGGTACCGATATCACCGAAGACCACGCCGATCGCACCGATGATCAGCGCCAGGCCTCCGGCGGGAGGAGCGTGACCGTGGCCGCCGGGGGCAGCTGCGTGCGGGGTTTGACTGCTGGACATGGGACTCCTGGCGAGGCTCAGGCGGTTCGTTGAGAGAAAGGAAGCCGACTCAGCGCAGCGCGGACTGCAGCGCCTTGCGGATCACGGTGGCCACTTCATCGCCTTCAGTGAAGGCGTCGCGGGCCATGCGGGCCGCTTCAGCAGGCTTGTAGCCCAGCTGCTGCAGCGCCACGGTGGCATCGGAAAGCGGGTCGGCCGCGGCCGGGCCGCTGCCGGTGGGCAGCGCGCCGCCGGCACCGAACTGGGCGGCGCGGTCGCGCAGTTCCAGCACCATTCGCTCGGCGGTCTTCTTGCCGATGCCCGGAATGCGGGTCAGCGCGGTGATGTCACCGGCCTGGACCATGCGCGCGAATTCCTCGACGGTGACCCCGGACAGCACGGCCAGCGCGATCTTCGCGCCGATGCCACTGACCTTCTGCACGTCGCGGAACAGCCGCCGTTCGCCCTCGCGCAGGAAGCCGTACAGCGAGACGCTGTCTTCCTTCTGCGCGTAATGGGTGTACAGGGTGACCTCGCGGCCGAGTTCGGGCAGGTCATAGAAGGTGCTCATCGGCGCCTCCAGCTCGTAGCCCACTCCGTTCACGTCCACCACCAGCCACGGCGGCGCCTTGTAGGCGACGATGCCGCGCAGTCGACCGATCATTGCGTGCAGCTCCTCATTTGCGGCCCCACGCCTGGCGGGCACTGAGCCCCAGGCGGTTGGCCGTTGCCCTTACGTGGGCATGGGTGATCGCCACCGCCAACGCGTCGGCCGCGTCGGCCTGCAGCTTGGTTTTCAGGTTGAGCATGAGCCCGACCATGTGTTGAACCTGTTGCTTTTCGGCACCACCACGACCGACCACCGCCAGCTTGATCTCGCTGGCGGCATATTCATGCACCGGCAGGTCACGCAGCACAACGGCGGAAATCGCCGCGCCCCGGGCCTGGCCCAGCTTCAGCGCCGAATCAGGGTTGCGGGCCATGAACACGCGTTCGATGGCCACTTCCTGCGGCTGGAACTCGCGGCACAGGTCGGCCAGGCCGAGCACCAGCAGCTTCATGCGCTGCGGGAAATCGTCCGCGCCCAGCAGCACCAGCGGCTGGTGGTGCACGTAGGTGACGCGCCCGGCGGCGTCGACATCGATGATGCCGACCCCGGTCCGCTGTGAACCGGGGTCGATGCCGAGGATGCGGGTCATGCTGCGCTCCTGGCAGGGTGGAACGGGGTGCGCTGGCAGGCGTATGGGCTCATGACTGTCCGCGGTGACCGTTCAACGGCCCGCGCCCAGGCCGTCGAGGACGGCTCAGGCGTAGGCGTCGGCGCCCAGTTCGGCGTTGGAGTACACGTCCTGCACGTCGTCCAGATCTTCCAGCATGTCCAGCAGCTTCTTGACCTGCAGGGCGACCTCGCCCTCGACCTTGATGTCGTTGTCCGCGCGGAACGTGATTTCCGCGTGATCGGCGACATGGCCGGCGGCGGTCATCGCGTCCTTGACCGCGTTGAAGGCGTCAGGGCTGGTGACCACGTCGATCGAGCCGTCGTCCGGATAGACCACGATGTCATCGGCGCCGGCCTCGATGGCGGCTTCGGTGATGGCCTCCTCGTCGGCGCCCGGGGCGAAGCTGAGCACGCCCAGGCGCTTGAACATGAAGGCCACCGAGCCTTCGGTGCCCATATTGCCGCCGCACTTGCTGAACGCATGGCGGACATCGGCCACGGTGCGTACGCGGTTGTCGGTCAGGCAGTCGACGATCACGGCCACGCCACCGGGGGCGTAGCCCTCGTAGCGGACTTCCTCGTAATCGACGCCTTCCAGTTCACCGGTGGCCTTCTTGATGGCGCGCTCGATCACGTCCTTGGACATGTTCACGGCCAGGCCCTTGTCCACCGCCACGCGCAGGCGCGGGTTGTTGTTGGGGTCGCCTCCACCGCCGCGCGCGGCGACGCCGATCTCGCGGATGATCTTGGTGAAAATCTTGCCGCGCTTCGCGTCGGACGCGTTCTTGCGGGCTTCGATGGAGGGGCCTCTACCCATGGGTGCTACCGTCTGGCTGCTTCAGGATCAAGGCGCGGATTCTACCTGATCGGGCGCTGCAACCGTGTCTAGGCCCGATGGATGCCGCTGCGCTCGCCGGGCATGGCCCGGCGAAGAGCGTGCGAACCAACGGTTCGCACCCACCCTGGTGTCGTTCGCACCCACCCTGGTGCCGTTCGCACGCACCCTGGCAGGCCGTTCGCTCCCACCAACTTACGCGGCGGCGGCGTCGCGGCTGTGGTCGAAACGGCCATGACGCAGGAAATGCGCGGTCTGCCGCGCGGCGTCGGGCGATACCACCAGGCCGCTGTGGCTGGTGCGCACCACGCAATGGTCGGCCAGCCCCGGCAGGCGGGTCTCGGCCAGTGCCACGGTGCCGTCGGAGGCATCGTCGATGGCACCCAGCAGGCTGCCCAGCCCATGCGGTACCGAGCCGGCGATCAGGCCAACCTCCGCCCGGCCCTGCCAGTCCGGCAGGCCATCGAGCAGCAGCTCGCTGCTGCGGCCCAGCGCCAGGCCCCAGCCGTGCTCGGACAACGAGCGTGCGGTACCACTGCCGCGCAGCGGCGAACCCAGGCAGACCACGCGCTGCACCGGCAGCTGCGGATTGCGCCGCAGCGCTTCCAGCGCCAGCAGCCCGCCCAGGCTGTGGCCGACCAAACTCAGCGGGCCGGCGTCGGCGAGCCGCTCCAGCAGCTGCGGTACGGCCACGTCCGGGCCACCGAACACCGAGGAATAACCAAACGCGTGCACCTGGAAGCCGCGCGCGCGCAGGCGCCAGGCCAGCGGCCCGACCCAGGCGCGGGCATTCCAGATGCCATGCAGCAGCAATACGGGGGGAGTCATGCAAACAGCCTGGCGGTCAGCGGGGCAGGAACGTACGGTGATTGAACACGCGCGCGCAGCAAGCGGCAGTGAACATCAGGCCGCGCGCGGTGCGCGGCGCAGGATGAATTCGAGATCGTTCGTGTCGCCCACCGGGAACAGGTATTCGCCGGCCTTCTCGAAACCGTAGCGGGCGTAGAAGCGCTGTGCGCCGAAGTTCTCCGACCACACGCCCAACCACAGGGTGCGCGGGCCCTCGTGTTCCAGCCAGGCCAGCGCGGTTTCCAGCAGGCGGCTGCCCCAGCCGCAGCTCTGCTGCGTCTTGATCAGGTACAGGCGCTTGAGTTCGCCGTCACCGGCCTTCACGTCCGGGTGCGGCAGGCCGCAGGGGCCGGCGGCGGCATGGCCTACCGCCTCCCCATCCAGTTCCAGCAGCCACACCGCGTAATCGGGGTGGGCCAGGATCACGCGCTGGCGCTCGACCGCGTAGGCCTCCTCCAGGAAGGCCTGCAGGTCCTGCGGCGGGTACAGATGGCCGAAGGTTTCAGTGAACGTGCGGGCGGCCAGCGCCGACAGGGTCGGCGCGTCGTCCACAGTGGCGCGGCGGATCGAATACATGCAGGAAGTTGACGCCAGGGCGAAGCAGGGGTCAAGCCTTTTCAGGCGACTCCGCTTCTTCTTCCCCGTCCTCTTCCTCGTACTCCTCTTCGTCCTCGTCCTCTTCTTCCTCGCCTTCCTCGTCCTCGTCGTATTCTTCCTCTTCGTCGTCCTCGTAATCCTCGACGCCGAAGTCTTCACCGTCCCAACGGCCTTCGCCGTCGGCGACGAAGGTCAGGGCCATCGCCGCCGGGTTGGTACCGACGCGGACCAGCCAACCACCGAACACCCGTGCACGCTCGGTGACCAGGTTGGCCTCGGAGCCTTCATTGCCCAGCTTTTCCCACTCCAGCGAAAACGCAAACTCGGTCATTGCCTGGATCTCCTGATCAGTTGGTCTTGGGGCGAACCTGGATGTGCACTTCGGCCAGCTGCGCGTCGACGATCGGCGACGGCGCGTCGGTCATCAGATCCTGTGCACCGGTAGTCTTCGGGAACGGGATGACGTCGCGGATCGATTCGGTGCCGGCCATCAGCGCGGCGATGCGGTCGATGCCGAAGGCGATGCCACCGTGCGGCGGCGCGCCGTAGTTCAGCGCGTCGAGCAGGAAGCCGAACTTGGCGCGGGCCTCTTCGGCACCGATGCCGAGCAGCTCGAACACCGCGCTCTGCATGTCCGGACGGTGGATACGGATCGAACCACCGCCGATCTCATTGCCGTTGAGCACCATGTCGTAGCCGCGCGAAACGGCGGTACGGGCGTTGGCGCGCAGGTCGGCGATGTCGTCCACGGCCGGTGCGGTGAAGGGGTGATGCAGGGCGACGTAACGCTGTTCTTCCTCGTCCCATTCGAACATCGGGAAGTCGGTGACCCACAGCGGCGCCCAGCCGTCGGCGACCAGGCCGAAGTCCTTGCCGGCCTTCAGGCGCAGCGCGCCCATGAAGTCGGAGACCTTGTTGTAGCCACCGGCACCGAAGAACACGATGTCGCCGTTGCCGGCGCCAACATGGGCCACCAGCGCAGCGAAGGAGGCCTCGCTGAAGAACTTCTGAATCGGCGAGCTGATTTCGCCGTTGTCGGCGATCTTGATGTAGGCCAGGCCCTTGGCGCCGTACTTGGCGGCGTGCGCGGCGTACTCGTCGATCTGCTTGCGGCTCAGCGCTGCGCCGCCCGGGATCCGCAGCGCGGCGACGCGGCCTTCGGCATCGTTGGCCGGGCCGGTGAACACTGCGAACTCGCTGTCCTTGACCAGTTCAGCCACGTCGACCAGCTCCAGCGCGATGCGCAGGTCCGGCTTGTCCGAACCGTAGCGACGCATCGCCTCGGCCCAGGTCATGCGCGGGAAGCTGGCATCCAGCTGGACGTCGACCACTTCCTTGAAGATGGCGCGGATCATGTCTTCGACGAAGTCCTGCACGTCGCGCTCGCGCACGAAGGCGAATTCCATGTCCAGCTGGGTGAACTCCAGCTGGCGGTCGGCACGCAGTGCTTCATCGCGGAAGCAGCGCGCGATCTGGTAGTAACGGTCGAAGCCGGCCACCATCAGGATCTGCTTGAACAGCTGCGGGCTCTGCGGCAGGGCATAGAACTCGCCCGGGTGCATGCGCGCCGGCACCAGGAAGTCGCGCGCGCCTTCCGGGGTGGCCTTGGTCAGGATCGGGGTCTCGATGTCCTGGAAGCCCTTCTCGTCCAGGTGGCGGCGCAGGGCCTGCACCAGCTTGATGCGGGTGCGCTGCATGCGCTGCATTTCCGGACGGCGCAGGTCCAGGTAGCGGTACTTCAGGCGGGTTTCCTCGCCCGGGTTCTCGTGCGCGTGGAACGGCAGCGGCGCGGCCTTGTTCAGCACGGTGATGGCGGTGGCGATCACTTCCACCTTGCCGGTGCGCATCTTGTCGTTCACCGCGTGGCGTGCACGCACCACGCCTTCCACCTGCAGCACGTCCTCATAGCCCAGCGACGCGGCCACGGCGAACACGTCGGTGTTGTCGACTTCCACGGTCACCTGCACGATGCCTTCATGATCGCGGAGATCGATGAAGCAGACGCCGCCCTGGTTACGGGCCACGTCGGTCCAGCCGGCGAGGGTGACAGTCTGGCCAATCAGGGTCTCATCGACCAGGCCGCAGAAGTGGGTACGCATGGGGGAAGCTCCGCTGGAGAACGCCGGCACCGGATGGGGGCCGGAAAGCCTCGTATTCTGCGGCCGAGGCCCCGGCCGGGGCAAATCCGGCCAGTCACACTGGCTTGATCGCCTCCCCCCCTATAGTCGGGCACCTACCACCGTATGGGATGCCGCCATGAAACCGCTGTCCCTGGCCAGCCTGGCCGTAACCCTCAGCCTGGGTGCGCTGGGCACCCTGGCCCTGCCCACCCCTTCCGCGCATGCGCAGAGCGGCGTGGTCCGCTGCGAAAGCCAGAACAACCGCGAACGGGTCTGCAACACCGGCTGGCGCAATGCGCAGCTGGTCCGCCAGCTGTCCGGCAGCGCCTGCGACGAAGGCCGCACCTGGGGCAGCCGTAACGGCAGCATCTGGGTCAACAACGGCTGCCGCGCGGAGTTCGTCGAGGCCCGTGGCGGCTGGGGCGGCGGCAACGGGGGCGGCTGGGGCAGCAACAACGGCCGGCCCGGCGAGACCATCCGCTGCGAGAGCCAGAACAACCGCGAGCGCAGCTGCCCGGTCGGCTGGCGCAATGCCCGCCTGGTCCGCCAGTTGTCCGGCAGCCCTTGCGACGAGGGCCGTACCTGGGGTGTGCGCAACGGCGCGGTATGGGTCAGCAATGGCTGCCGCGCCGAATTCGCCGAGGCGCGCGGCTGGGGCGGTGGCGGTGGCGGCTGGGGCGGTGGCAACAGCAACTATTCCGTCACCTGCAGCAGCAACAACAACCGCTCGCAGACCTGCGACTGGGATGAGCGCCAGGGCCGGCCGGTGCTGCAGCAGCAGTTGTCGGGCAGCGCCTGCCAGGAAGGCCGCAGCTGGGGTTACTCGCGTGGCCAGGTGTGGGTGAGCAACGGCTGCCGGGCGCGCTTCGGCACGCGGTGAGGGATAGCGCCGGGCCATGCCCGGCGAGCGCAGTGGCGCGGTCAACTGCAGAAAACCCGCCGGGCACGGCCCGGCGCTATCGGGCTGGCTGCGCGGCCTCATCACCCCAAGGCGGCGGTGGCAGGTCGACCGGCCTGCTCAGATCGAACTGCACGCGGAAGCGGCGGCCGTCCGGGCGTGTCAGCTCGTAGACGAAGGTCTGGTCGGGATCGATCTCCATCGCCCACGTGTTGTGGGTCGACGCCAGCATGTCGGCGCGGCGGAACATCGCCACCGAATCGGCATCGGCCGGGAACTGCTGGCGCTCGGCGGTGCCCGGTGGCGTGCTGTCGCCACCGTAGAGGGTGATCGCGTCGGGGCTGCCATCTTCGTGGCGGTGGTCGTGCTTCAGCCGCAGCCCGTTCGGCGTGCGGGTCAGCACCCAGGTCCGCGAGTGGTCATCACCCACGTGGAACGGGATGCGCAGCTCATGCGCCGGGTCGGCGCAGCCACGCACATGCATGACCAGGCGCTGCCCGGCGAACGGATCCTTGCCGGTCGGTGCCGGCGAGTCCTCCACCACCTTGCCGGCGTAGGCCTGGCCGCAATGTGCAGCGATGGCGGCCATGAAGGCGTCGGCCGGTGCGGTCGCCAGATCATGGGCGACCGTATCGGAGCGCTGCGTGCACGCAGCGAGGCTGAGCAGGAGGGCGGCGGTAGTGGCAACGGCAATCGATCTCATGCCCCAACCCTAACGGCCATGGACGATGGGCGCAAACCGCGCGCCAGTCCCGCTCAGCGCTCGGCAGACGGTGCTGTCGGCAGTGCTTCGGTCGCCGCCACCGGTGCGGCCTCGCCCTGACCGGCCGGCTCCTGCTCCACCGGATCAACGTCAAACGGGGTACGGAACACCAGCGAAGGCAGCAGCGTAGTCAGCGCCGCGTACAGCAACAGCGCACCGAACAGCACCGCCGGGATCTGGAAGCGCTCGCGCATGATCGCCGCCAGCACCAGGGTGAAGATCAGCGTCGGTGCCAGCGCCAGCGAGACCCGCAGGCTGCTGCGGAAGCTCTCGCCGAACATCACCCGGCGCTGCAGCCAGACCACGCCGATGCGCAGCGGCAGCACCACCAGGGTGATCACGATGCCCAGCCCCAGCGCCTCGAAGCTGAGCGCTTCGCTGGGAACTTTGGTGCCGGCGTTGAAGAAGTAGAACGGCACGAAGAACGACGCGAACAGGCGCAGCGCGTGCAGGTTCTCGTGCGAGGCCAGCAGCGGCATGCGCTGGTGCAGCAGGCGCGCGACCAGGCCGGCGATGAACGCGCCAACCAGGTAGTACACGCCCAGCAGGTAGGTGATGTAGGCCGCCACCATGCCGACCATCACCAGCAGCGAGAATTCCGAGCCGGGCGCATGCGGTGCCACCCAGCGACCCAGCGCGATGAACAGCAACGGCAGGCCGACCATCATCGCCAGCAGCGCCAGGCTGGACAGCGCCATATGCCCCGGATCGCCGGCCTGCAGCACGATGAACAACGCCGCCAGCGCCAGCAGTTCGCCGGCGATGGCCTTGCTGGTCACCCAGAACCGCTCGTCCTCGCTCAGGCCCAGCCGCGACAGCGAATCCATGATGAAGCCCGTGGACGGCGTCAGCAGCGCCAACGCCAACAGGCCAGCGGCCTGCCACGGCAGCCCCGCATAGCGCCAAGCCAGCCAGCCCACCCCGAACAGCGTGCCGGTACGGATGACCAGATGTGCCAGCAGCGGCCACATGCCCCGGCGCAGCGCCTGCAGATCCACTTCCAGGCCGGCGAACAGGAACAGCGAGGAAATGCCCAGGGTGGCCAGCAGTCCGATCACCGCATCATGTGCCTGATCCCCCAGCCAGAGCATGCCGATGATGCCGAACAGCAGGCAGGTCAGTGGTGCGGGCAGGCTGAAGCGCTGCAGCGCGCGCGGGATTACCAGCAGCGCGAAGATCAGCAGCAGGTAGATCAACTCATGGCTCATCGGGGTCTTCCGTGGGGTTCGAACGCGCGCAGGATGCGCGCGCCGAACCGATCCGGCAAGCGACGTTTGAATAACCCCGGTTACCTCATCCGATCAACCGGTCGGCAATCCGCCCCACCTGTGCCAGCACGCTAGCGCGTTGCTCGTAGCTGATCGCGCCCGCCTGCAGATAAGCCGTCAACACCCACGGGGCGCCTCCGGCTACGGGCCACAGCACGGCGATGTCGTTGCGCGCGTCTTCACCATTGCTGCCGGTCTTGTCACCCACCCGCCAACGCTTGCCCAGGCCCGCGCGCAGGCAGGCGTCGCCGGTTTCGTTGTCGATCAGCCAGTCGGCCAGCTGCTGCCGCGAAGCCGGTTGCAGTACCTCGCCCAACACCACGCGCTGCAGGGTCGCGGCCATCGCCGCCGGCGTGGTGGTGTCGCGCGGGTCGCCCTTGGCAAAGCTATTCAGCTCCGGCTCCAGGCGGTCACTGCGGCTCACCGTATCGCCACTGGCGCGCAGGAACGCGGTCACTGCGGGCGGGCCACCGACCACGCCGAACAGTAGGTTGGCGGCGGTGTTGTCGCTGGTGATGATCGTGGCACGGCACAGATCGCGCACCGTCATGTCCTTGCCTGCATGGCGGCGGGTAACCGGTGCGTGCGAGAGCAGATCGGCCTCGCGCACCGGCACGCGGGTGTCCAGCAATGCCGGCGTGCGCTCGGCCTGGCTGAGCACGGTAGCCGCCAGCATGCTCTTGAAGGTGCTGCACATCGGGAAGCGCTCGTCCTGGCGATGACCGATGCGGCGACCGCTGGCAGTGTCCAGCAGGGTCACGCCGAGGCGTCCGGCGCAGGCCTTTTCCAGCGCGGCGAAGTCAGTGGCGGCGGTAATGGCGGCATCGGCGGGTGCGTTGGCGGTGGTCTTGCCCGCAGCACGTGCCAGCAGCGGCAGGGCAAGCGGGGAAGCCACGGCGGCACCACTGAACTGCAGGAATCGGCGACGGGCGAGCATACGGGTTCTCCTGGGGACCGCTCGATTATTGAAGCCGCTATCGGGGGCGACCAGCGCAAAAAATCAACAGGAGGCATGAAGCGAATTAATGCCTGACGCATTCAACCCCTTAATTTTCCGAAATCCATGGTTGAAGCGTTAGGATCAGCCATCACTCCAGCTCACGACTGCGCGATGTTGCACCCTACCCTGCCCCTGAACGCGCTGCGCGCCTTCGAGGCCGCCGCCCGCCACCAGAACTTCACCCGTGCCGCGCTGGAGCTGTGTGTCAGCCAGGCCGCGCTGAGCCACCAGATTCGCGGGCTTGAGGACCGGCTCGGCATCCGCCTGTTCCATCGCCTGCCGCGCGGCGTGGCGCTCACCGAAGAAGGCGCGGCGCTGTATCCGGTGCTCAACGAATCGTTTGAACGCATCTCGGCCAGCATCGCGCGTTACACCGGCGGACCTGCGCGTGAAGTGCTGACCCTGGGCGTGGTCGGCACCTTCGCCACCGGCTGGCTGCTGCCACGGCTGGCCGCGTTCGAGGCAGCGCACCCGGACATCGAGCTGCGCCTGCAGACCCACAACAACCGCATCGACCTGGCCGGCGAAGGCCTGGACCTGGCCATCCGGTTTGGTGATGGCGACTGGCAGGGCCAGGCCTGCACGGCGATCCTCGACGCGCCGTTCGCGCCGCTGTGCGCGCCGGCACTGGCGCGGCGCCTGAAACAGCCGCGCGACCTGGGCACGCTGCCGCTGCTGCGCTCCTATCGCAGCGACGAATGGCCGCGCTGGTTGCAGGCGGCAGGCGTCAGTGGCGTGGAAGCCCGCGGGCCGGTGTTTGATTCGTCATTGACAGTGGCGATGGCCGCGGTCGGCGGCGCCGGCGTGGCGCTGCTGCCGCTGCGCATGTTCGAGCAGGAGCTGGCCGAAGGCCGCCTGCTGCAGCCGTTTGGCACCACACTGGAGCTGGGACGCTACTGGCTGACGCGGCTGCGCTCGCGTGCAGAGCGCGAGCCGGCAAAGCGGTTCCGCGAGTGGCTGCAGGCGCAGGGATGAAACGCAGGGAACGTGGGTAGCGGCGGGGGGGGGGCCGCGCGGGGGGGGGGGGCGGGGGGGCGGCCGGCGCCGGCATCAACCCCCGGCACCGGGGGTCGCCCGGGGCCAGGCCGGGGGGCTTGTGCTATCGGTGGCGCCCCCGGGGCAGGGCCCGCCGCTACCGATGGCATCAGGACTCGAGCAGTTCCATCCAGGCGGCTTCGGC
>NZ_JAZKVY010000027.1:0-4933 GCF_036624925.1 Stenotrophomonas sp. A3_2 | reverse complement strand
CGCTACCTGCGGCACAATGCGACCCGCACCGTTCCGACAGGCGTCACCTGTGGCGGTTCGAATGGCGCGCGCTCTCGGTTACGCTTGGCGCCCTGATCCATTCGAGCGTTGACGATGAATCCACTGCGCTGGCCCTTCCGCGCCCAGTTCTTCCTGGGCTTCCTGATCTGCGCGGGCCTGCTCGGCTACGCGATCTTCCTGCAGCTGAAGATGGGCCTAGAGCCGTGTCCGCTGTGCATCTTCCAGCGGCTGGCCTTCGCCGCGCTGGGCCTGCTGTTCCTGATCGGTGCGCTGCACGGGCCGTCCAACCGCCCGGGACGCGCGACCTACGGGATTCTCGCCTTCATTGCCGCCGCAGTAGGCGTCGGCATTGCCGCGCGCCACGTCTACGTGCAGATGCTGCCGCCGGAGATGGGCGCGACCTGCGGCCCGCCGCTGAGCTTCCTGCGCGAGACCATGGGGCCGCTGGAAGTGTTCCGCACGGTGCTCACCGGTACCGGCAACTGCGGCAACATCGACTGGACCTTCCTGGGCCTGACCATGCCGATGTGGTCGGGCGTGTGGTTCGTGCTGCTGGCGCTGTGGGCGCTGGTGGTGTCGCTGCGCAGGGTCAAGCGCTGAACGCAGGGTAGTGCCGGCCGCTCGCCGGCACACCGTGGGAATACCGGCCAGCGGCCGGCGCTACCTCAGAAATCCTGCTGCAGGCTCAGGTAAGCACCTCGGCGCGGTCCCCACTGCGGGGCGAAGACGCCGACACCGCCACCGTCGCGCAGCTGGTAGCTGCGATCCAGTGCGTTGATCACGGCCAGTTGGACGTGCAACGGATGGCCGCTGTCGGCATTGAAGTCGTGCCCGGCGCTGAGGTTCACCTGCAGGTACGACGGCAGCTCGCCGCCGTTGGGTACGCCCTCGATGTCCGAACGCAGGCCGCTGCCGAACACGTAGTTGGCACCGATCCGGTTGTGTCCGGCAAAGGCGTAGCTGAAGCCACCCGATGAGGTCAGTTTCTGGTCGTGGTCGAGGTGGATCCAGTGGTCGGCCACATAGGCCAGCGCGTCCGGATCTAGGTTGTACTGGCTGGTGATCACCTGGGTGCCGATGGCCTTGTTGTACGCCGCGTTGAAGTAGGCGCTGAACGGGCCGTTGCTGTAGTCGGCACTGAACTCCAGCCCACGGATGTGGCCACGGCGATAGTTGAACGTCGAGTAGATGTAGGCGGCGCCGAACTGGCCTTCGTCCTGCAGGCGCGCAACGCGGCGATCATAGGCGTCCAAGCCCAGGGTGAGGTGGTCGCCCACCTGCTGCGACACGCCGATGTCGTAGTAGTCGCTGCGTTCGGCCAGTGGCGTGTTGTTGCCGCCGCTGGGCTGCTGGTTGGTGGTGCCGTCGTATAGGGCGATATCGCTGCTGGCGATCAGCTCACTGGCCGGTGGCGTGAAGTAACGCGAATAGCCGGCATGCACGGTGGTGCTGTCGCTGGCATTCCAGACCACTCCCACGCGGGGGCTGAGCTGGCCCTCGGTGTGGCCAAAGGCCTTGTAGCGATCTCCGCGCAGGCCGTAGTTGACGGTCCAGTCGTCGCCGATCTTCCATTCATCCTGCACGTACAACGCCAGCGTGCTGGCATGGAAGGCACTGCGGTCAGGTATCAGCAGCGGTGTGGTGCTGGACTGCTGGCCGGCGTCATCGACCGGAAACACCCAGCTGCTGTTGCTGGCCCGCGCATTCTCGTAGTTGCCGTACAGGCCATAGCGCAGCGTGTGGTCGTTGCCCAGTGGGGTGGAGAAATCGGCCTGCAGCGTGTTGGCGCGGTTGCTGCGTTGCACCTGCGAGGCGACGCCACTGAACACCAGGTCGCCGACGACATCCGGATGGAATGCCACATCGCTGTAGCGCTGCCCGGCCGAGAGCTGATATGCGGTGCTGCCCAACGTGCCCTGCAGCACCAGCATGCCGAAGCGGGTGGCCTCGCGCTGGGTTTCATCCAGCTGGCTGGAGTCGAAGGTGGTGGTATCGAGGTAACCGAACTGCGGCGTCTGCCCGGGGTTGACCGGGATCTGGAAGCGATTGTTGGCAAAGCCGGCGAACACGCTCAGGCGGGTGTTCTCGTTGACGAGGTAGGTAAGGTCAGCGAACGCTTTGCCCTGGCGGGTGTCGTCGTGCAGCGGCTTGCGCGAGCGGGTCGGGTTCTCCAGGCCAACCTCGTTCTGGTCGTAGTTGCCAGTCAGGAACCAGCTCCAGCGCCCCTGGTTGCCCCACCACGAGGCGTTGGGATTGATCTTGCCGAACGAGCCTGCGGTCAGCCCGGCGCTGCCGCCGTTGCCGAGCTCGGCGCCGCTGCGGGTGGTGATGTCGACCACTGCAGCGGTGCGCTCGCCGAACTGCGCCGGCAGCGCGCCATCCATCAGGCGGATGCTCTTGATGGTGCGTGCATCCAGCGTCTGGCCGAAGCCCGAGATCGATTCGGGCAGCAGCACGCCGTTGATGCGGTACTGCAGATTGGCGTGGTCGCCACGCACGTGCACGCCGCCGTAGGAATCCTGGACCACGCCGGGCGCCTGCAGCAGCACCTGGCTGAGCGGCGCGGAGGCGCCCAGCGGCTGCTTCTGGATGTCCTCGGCGGTGATCTGGTACTGGCTGCTGCCGATGTCCGGCGACAGCGTGTTGCGGGCCTGGTCGAGCTGGGCGTGGACGGTGACCGCGTCGAGGTCCTTCACGGGAGCGGCGGCATCGGCGGCCACGGCGAGGGAAGGCAGGCTGGCCAGGGTCAGGGCGAAGGTGATGCCGGTAGCAAGCAGGGAGGGCTTCATGGCGGATAGGCTGTGGAAGGGGCCATTGGGGATTGAGTGTTACTTCGTAACAGTGCGTGGCGAAT
This sequence comes from Stenotrophomonas sp. A3_2, assembly GCF_036624925.1. NCBI lineage: Bacteria > Pseudomonadati > Pseudomonadota > Gammaproteobacteria > Lysobacterales > Lysobacteraceae > Stenotrophomonas > Stenotrophomonas sp. A3_2. The sequence continues at coordinate 2,058 of NZ_JAZKVY010000027.1, read as the reverse complement.
CATGCGCCTGACCAGCTGGCCGTGGGCATGCCGCTTTTGGCCAATGGCGATGCCCTTTCCCCGGCGTTCAGTCATGTGCAGACGCCGTTCGGCCCTTTGCGACAGCGGTCGGCTCTGCGACCATGAACGTCCCCTACCTCCGGAAGCCTGCAATGAGCCTGTCCGCCGTTTCGCCTGTCCCCGATCCCGCCGCAGCCGCCACCGGCGCTGCCTGGTCGCCGGAGAGCTGGCGTGGCAAGACCGCGCTGCAGATGCCGACCTACCCGGACCCGGTGGCGCTGGACGCTGCCCTGCACGAGCTGAAGCGGCTGCCGCCGCTGGTCACCTCGTGGGAGATCCTGGCCCTGAAGCAGCAGTTGGCGGAGGCCCAGGAGGGCAAGCGCTTCCTGCTGCAGGGCGGCGACTGCGCCGAGAACTTCAGCGACTGCGAATCGGGCACCATCTCCAACCGCCTGAAGGTGCTGCTGCAGATGAGCCTGGTGCTGGTGCATGGGCTGCGCCAGCCGGTGATCCGCGTGGGTCGTTTCGCCGGCCAGTACGCCAAGCCGCGTTCGGCCGATACCGAGACGCGCGACGGTGTGACCCTGCCGAGCTACCGCGGCGATGTCATCAATGCGCCGGCCTTCACTGAAGCAGCGCGCCTGCCGGACCCGAAGCGGATGCTGCAGGCGCACGCGCATTCGGCGATGACGATGAACTTCGTACGGGCGCTGATCGATGGTGGTTTCGCCGACCTGCACCACCCCGAGTACTGGAACCTGGAATGGGTGAGCCATTCGCCGCTGGCCGCCGAGTACCAGAAGATGGTGGCCTCGATCGGCGATGCCGTGCATTTCATGGAGACGTTGGCCGGGGCCCGCGTGCACAACCTCAACCGCATCGACTTCTACACCTCGCATGAAGCGCTGCTGTTGCCGTACGAGCAGGCACTGACCCGCCAGGTGCCCCGCCAGCAGGGCTGGTTGAACCTGAGCACGCATTACCCGTGGATCGGCATGCGCACGGCTGCGCTGGATGGCGCGCACGTGGAATACCTGCGTGGCGTGCGGAATCCGATTGCGATCAAGGTGGGCCCGTCGGTGACGCCGGACCAGCTGCTGCGCCTGATCGATGTGCTCAACCCGCATGACGAGCCGGGCCGCCTGAGCTTCATCCACCGCATGGGTGCCGCGCAGATCGCCGAGAAACTGCCGCCGCTGCTGGACGCGGTCAAGCGTGATGGTCGCCGCGTGCTGTGGGTGTGCGATGCGATGCATGGCAATACCGAAAGCACCGCCAACGGTTTCAAGACACGTCGCTTCGACAACGTGCGTGGCGAGGTGGAGATGTCGTTCGACCTGCATGCGGCCGCCGGTACGCGCCTGGGCGGTGTGCATCTGGAACTGACCGGCGAGGACGTGACCGAGTGCATCGGCGGCGCGCGCGAACTGACCGAGCGCGACCTGGAGCGCGCGTATCGTTCAACGGTGGACCCGCGGTTGAACTACGAGCAGTCGCTGGAGATCGCGATGGCGATCGTACGCAAGCAGGAGCAAGTGCGGTAAGGGTTTTTCGGCAGGGCTTGCAGCCCTGCACCTGCTGCAATCAACGGCAAAAGCCGAAGCGGCATTCCGTGGGGTGGCGGGGTGGTGTGGGTGGTCAGGACACGCCGTAAACCCATCCATGGGGGCTTGATGGCGCCATCCATGGCGCCAACGGTCCTGCCCACCCACACCGCCCCGCCTCTGACAGATTCTGGCGGCTGTGGGTAGGTGTCGACCTTGGTCGACACGGGAGATTCCCGCCATGCGTGGATGAATGTCTGTCAGATTTCGAAATCAGAAAATGAGGTCAGATCCGTTTTCCTCTGGAAAACGGATCTGACCTCAGACTTTGCTGGCAGATCGCGGGAATCTGTCGAAGGCGGGGTGGGGGGGGGGGGGGGGGGGGGGGGGGGGGGGGTGGGGGCGCCCCGGGCCCACCCCCGCGGGGGGGCGCGGGGGGAGCAGACCCGGGCGCCCCAACCCCCCCCCCCCCACCCCACCCCGCCTTCGACAGATTCCCGCGATCTGCCAGCAA
>NZ_JAZKVY010000263.1:0-55873 GCF_036624925.1 Stenotrophomonas sp. A3_2 | reverse complement strand
GGCCCCCCCCCCCCCCCAGGGGGGGGGGCGGCCCGGGCCGCCCACCCGCCGCTCGCGGGGGCCCCCGCCCCCCGGCCCCCCCCCCCCCCCCCCACTACCGTGTTTCGATCGTCGGCGGCTCGCCATAGAACCGCCGCAGCTGCGCGGCCACCTCCGGCAACGCCTGCTGCAGCAGATCCGGTGCCGAGAAGTGATACTCGCTGGTCACCGCGAAGAATTCTTCCGGCGCTTCGGCCGCATACGGATCGATCAGCGTTTCTTCGCTCGCATCCACCTGCGCGCAGAACGCATCGTAGGCGCGCTGGAAGATGGCCGCCCACTCACGCTGCCATTCGCGCGGCAGCGGCGGTGTGCCGTCCATCGCGCCATCCAGTGCATCCAGCTTGTGCACCATCTCGTGCACCGCCACGCAGTAGCCCTCGTGCGGCGTCGCCAGGTCGGCCTGCACATCGGCCCAGGACAGGATCAGCGGACCGCTGTCCCACGACTCGCCAATCAGTTCGTCATCCCACTCATGCAGTACGCCGGCCGCATCCATGTGGCTGCGATGTACGCGGAATGCATCGGGGTAGACGATCAGCTGCGACCAGCCTTCCAGACCCACCTCGCCGAACTCCAGCAGCGGCAGGCAGCACAGCGCCGCCAGCAGCACGCCATCGCCGGCCTCCAGCTGCAGCTCGCCGATCGGCGTGATGGTCTTCTCGTGCAGGAAGCGCGTGGCCAGCACGCGCAGGCGTGCGCGGCGTTCGTCGTCCAGGCCGCGCAGCCAGGCCGCACGGCGGCAGGCCTCATTCCACAGTACATCGTCGATCGGCCGCGGCGCAGGTCGCAGCCACTGCAGCAACGACTTGATCAGCGGAACATTCCCGGCAGGTAGCTGTGCCACTTCGGTGCGCGGATGCGCTGCAGCACGTCGTCGTCGCTGCCACCGCCGCCCGTGCTGGTGTTGGCTGCCGGGCGGACCGGTGCCGGCTTGGTGGTGGCGGCCGAAGCGGTCGCGGTCGGTGCACGCTGCGAGGCGGCATCGCCGTTGGAGGACACGCAGGCGCCGCGGCTGTCGTCCAGCGCTGCCGTCGCAGACGCCGCGAAGGGCATCGTCAGCAGGATCAGGCAATGGGCATAGCGGCGCATTGACGACATCCACGTTAAGGGAAGGTGAGTTCCCGATTCTAGCCCGAACCCGGCGCCCCGTTGGAAGCCCCCGCAGAACCCAGCGTGGCGGGCGCCGCTGGCGGCTTTCCCGCATAATTCCTTCCTGACTTCGTGGAAGCTGCCGTGGACGACCGCCAATTGCTGGCCAAACTCGCTGCCGGTCGCCTCTCCGGCGACGCCCTGGCCCGTGAGCTGGGCCAGACCCGGGCGGCCATTTGGAAGCGTATTCAAGGACTTAGAGCCGCCGGTGTGGACATCGAAGGCCGTGCAGGTGAGGGCTATGGCCTGACCCGCCCGGTCGACCTGCTGGACCCGGATGCGATCCGTGCTGGCCTGCCCGCCGAGGTGCTGCCGCTGCTGCACGACCTGCAGGTGGCCTGGACGGTGGACTCGACCAATGCCGAATTGCTGCGTTGCAGCGCGCCCCAGCGCGGGGTGAGCGTCCTGCTGGCCGAACGCCAGACCGGCGGCCGCGGCCGTCGCGGCCGTACGTGGGCGTCGCCGCTGGCCGCGCACGTGTACCTGTCGGTGCTGCGGCTGTTCTCCGGTGGCCTCGGCCGCCTGGCCGGGCTGAGCCTGGTGGCCGGCATCGCCGTGGCCGAAGCGCTGCACGACCTGGGCTATACCCAGGCGCAGCTGAAGTGGCCGAATGACCTGATCGTCGATGGCAAGCGCAAACTGGTCGGCCTGCTGGCCGAGGGCGGTGGCGAATATGCCGGCCCGGCGCGCGCGGTGATCGGCATCGGCATCAACACGCACATGCCGCCATCCTTCGCCGAGCAGATCACCCAGCCGTGGGTGGACCTGGACACGCTGGCCGGCAAGCCGGTGGACCGCAACGTGGTGGTTGCTGCCGTGCTGGCGCGCCTGCTGCCGGCACTGGAAGAATTCGATCGCGAAGGCCTCGCTCCCTTTCTGCCGCGCTACGCCGCGTTCGACATGCTGGCCGGTCGCGAAGTACGGGTGGAACTGGAAGGGCAGTGGCAGCATGGCACCGCGCTCGGCCTGGCCGATGACGGCGCCTTGCGCGTGCGCATCGATGGCCGTGAGCGCCTGCTGCACGCCGGCGAAGTCAGCGTGAGGGCGGCATGAGCGATTGGTTGTTCGACCTCGGCAACTCGCGCTTCAAGTTTGCGCCGCTGCAGGGCGACCGTGCCGGTGACGTGCAGGCTTGGGCGCATGGCGCCGAAGGCATGGCCGGACAGCCGCCGCACAGCCTGCCCAGCGGCACCACCGCGTTCGTGGCCAGCGTGGCCGCACCGTCGCTGACCAGCGCGATGCTGGACCAGCTGCAGCGTCGCTTCGAGCACGTGCACGTGGTGCGTACCAGCGCCGAATGCGCCGGTGTGCGCATTGCCTATGCCAAGCCGGAAAAGTTCGGCGTCGACCGCTTCCTGGCGCTGCTGGCCGCGGCCAAGGCGCAGCGCCCGGTGCTGGTGGTGGGCGTGGGCACCGCACTGACGATTGACCTGCTCGACGCTGACGGCCAGCACCACGGTGGCCGCATTTCCGCATCGCCCACCACCATGCGCGAAGCGCTGCACGCCCGTGCCGTGCAACTGCCTGCTACCGGCGGCGACTACAGCGAATTCGCCAACGACACCGCCGATGCGCTCGCCTCCGGTTGCGATGGCGCCGCAGTGGCGTTGATCGAACGCAGCGCCCAGCAGGGGCACGCGCTGCTGGGCGTTGCACCGTCGCTGCTGGTGCACGGGGGCGGCGCACCGGCGCTGATGCCGTTGCTGCCCGGCGCCGACTACCACCCCTCGCTGGTGCTGGATGGTCTCGCCCGCTGGGCGGTGCACCAGCCCGCAGGCTAGTATCCGCGCATGCTGACCCGTGCCCTGATCGTCGTACTGGCCATCCTCAACCTTGGCGTCGCCTGCTGGTGGCTGCTGCGCGATGCACCACAGAAGCCTGCGCCGCCACCGCAACCCACGGGCGTGGCCGAGCTGCGCTGGGTGCCCGGTGGCGTGGATGCCGCCGCGGCCGCCGAAGCCACGGCTGCCGCGCCGACCGCGCCGTTGATGGAGCGCGAGCCGGCGGAGAAGACGGCCGTGGCTGTAACGCCGGCGCCCGCCGCCCCGGCGAAGCCGGAGAGTGCCAAGCCGCAGGCGGCCGAAGCTGCGCCTGCCGCCACATCGGTTGCTGGCGCCGACAAGCCGGTCGCAGCGCCCGTGCCAGCACCGGGAAAACCCGCAACCCCGCCCGAGGCTGCCGAACCGCCGCGCTGCGTCGCGCTGGGCCCGTTCGCCGACCGCGCCGCCGCGAGCAGCGCGCAGGGCAAGGCCGGCACGCTGCTCAGCCAGGTGCGCCTGCGCGAACAGCCCGCTGCCAGCGGCAGTGCCCGTTACCGGGTGATGCTGCCGGCCGCCGCCAACCGCGACGAAGCGCAGGCCACCGTGAAGCGCATCGTCGCCGCCGGCCTGAGCGACTACTACATCATCAGCCAGGGCGAGGACGCCAACGCCGTGGCGCTGGGCCAGTACCGTAATCGCGAGGGCGCCGAGCGCCGCATGGCAGCGGTGCAGGCCGCCGGCTTCCAGCCGCGCCTGGTCGCCAGCGGCGACGCCGGCCAGTGGTGGCTGGAAGCGCAACTGGCGGCGGGCACGCAGCCGGCCCAGGCCCAGCAGCGCAGCGGGGCGGCACAGAGCCGGTCGCTGGAATGCACGCGGTTGCGCTAGAATCCCCGGACCGCGGCGCTGCCGCCGGTGCACCACCCATGCCGCTTTAGCTCAGTTGGTAGAGCAACTGTCTTGTAAACAGTAGGTCATCCGTTCGATTCGGATAAGCGGCACCACCACACTCCAGTTGTGCAGCTCGACATGGCGGCGCAGTAATCGGTCGAGCACTGCTCCCTGCTGCGTCTCTCCCGTTCTTTTCCTTCCTTGCTGTTATCTCATCTTGCACCTGACGAGGCGCGTCCCACCTGCCTGTGCGCGTGCTTCGTGGTTGATGCGCGTTTCTCGTAGTTGAAAATGTGTAGCCAGTAGGCTACATTTTTCCATGAAGATCCAGCGTACCCGTCAGTTCGCGACATGGATTGACGCTCTCAAGGACGTAACTGCACGCGCTCGCATCCTGGCCCGTATCGGTCGGCTCGCCGAAGGCCATCCGGATGATCACCGCCGTCTGGGGGACGGTATTTCCGAACTGCGTATCGATGCAGGGCCGGGCTACCGCCTGTACTACACCCAGCGCGGCAGGCAGTTGCTGATTCTTTTGGTCGGAGGTGACAAAAGCTCACAGCATCGCGATATCGAAAAGGCCAGGGAGATTGCACGTGCCCTGTGAGCGTCGAACCGGCTGTAGTCGAAACGAATCAATACCGAAGTACTGGAGCTGTTCCATCATGGCCACCAAGAAAAAAGTCGAACTCAAAGCATTTGATGTGGCCGAACACCTTCGGACACCCGAAGAAATGGCCGCCTATCTCGACGCCTGCATCGAGGAAAGCGACGGCGATTCCGCGTTCATTGCCAAGGCGCTCGGCGACATCGCGCGCGCTCAGGGTATGAGCAAGGTTGCGCGCGCGGCGGGCCTGTCGCGCGAGAGTCTTTACCGCGCACTGTCCGGCGAACGCAGCCCCGATTTCGCCACCATCCTGAAGGTGACCCGTGCCTTGGGTGTGCGTCTGCATGCCAGTGCCGCGTGAGGCATCAAGGCACTGCGCTCCACTTCCGCCGCCTCAAGAAGTCAGGTGCGATCAGTCTCAATCAAACCGAATGATGCGGATCAACCCTCTTGTCGACGATCCGTCTCCGAAGGCGGCCACCGTGCCACAGGGGAATACCTCTTTCGCACCGTCATGGTTGACGAATGAGATCGTGCAGCGTGCCCGCGTCCCAGGCGTGATGCGGGTAACGGCGCGGTCATTCAGCACGAAGCTGTACCACATGAATTCAGGGCTTATGGAAAGCGCCCTGGGACGCGCGGTGGAGGCGATCATCTCGGCAACAGCGCCACCGCGCGAATCCACTTCGTCCAGCCGCAGTTCAACAAAAACAGGTTTGAGGTTTGGATAGGGTGTGCGCATTTCAGGAGTGGGTCAGCCTGATTCGATAGCCGGGGTAGCGAGGCGTTGACGCTGTGCGTTGGAATCCCACCGTTCTGCATTACTGAGCCCCCTGCACCTGCAACGCCACATACTCCGCCAGCCCCCGGCAGGCCAGCATCAGACCCTCGCGCGTGCCATCGCCGATGTCGTCCTTCTCTTCCCCATCCACGCGCACGCGCTCTGCGGCGTGGTACAGCTCCAGCAGCGATACCAGGCCCACTGCGGCGCGATCCCTGCGTGCGGCGGCCACCGTGTCGCCAGGTGTGCTTGCCGGTCCCGGCCACGGCTGTCCATCGGCGGCGTCACCGGCCTGGATGCGCTGCAGGCAGCCGGGCAGGTTGATGGGCGCGGGCGCCTCGTTCGCGGCAGCGAAAGCAGCTTCCAACGGCTGCGCCAGTTCGGGCGGCAGGCGCAAGGCAGCCTCGCCCAGGGTGGCGGTCAGGTACGGGTGATGGGGCTTGGGCATGCGGGCATCCTCGTCGGCAACAGAGGTGCCACCCGAAGAGGGTGGCGGGCGATGCGTGGCTTCCAAGACCGGAAATCGATGAGCCGGCGGGCACAGGGCCCCCACGCACCGCCCGCCGTCGATCGGCGAACGGATTGCCAGCCGGCGCCGCTTTTGGGAAGACGGCGCCGGCTGGCAAGCGTATACAGCTTCGATTACACGGGCTTGGAAGTCCCGACCACCTTTGCAGGTGGCGATTCATCATGCGCACGTGAAATCACCGCCTGCCAGTCGTTTGTTTCGATGGCATCGGGTGATCTGAAAGGAAAAATGAATTATCGCGTTTGGCCCGTTTCGAGCATCGCAATGCCAGAAGCGACATATCGCGCAGCGCCGTCATCATCGGTCATCCGGGCTGCGCCACTGTTGCCGCACGGCTTACAGTAGCGTGCGACGTAAAGCTGGCTTAACAGCCTCGGCAAGGCACCAAGGCGACGATACCAGACCCAAAAGTGCCAACGCGCGCCCAGGATCTTGATATTCCTCACGGACAGCCCGCAGCGCCCCACCGCATACTTCCGCTACACGCCCGCCCTGGGCCCCTTCGGGATAAGCACATGCGTCGCCATGCCCTGTCGCTCACCGTCGCACTGTTGTCCGCTGCTTTCGTGGCCCCGGCCATGGCTGCCGTGCCTTTCTTCAACGCCAGCTGCCCGGGCGGCATCGACGTGCACGCCGACGAAGGCGGCCCGGTCTACGTGCAGGGCCGCGAGGCCACGCTGAAGCGCTTCAACGACCGCTATTTCGAAGCACGCGATGCCAACAGCGGCATCACCCTGTCGATCAGCCGCAACGACGACGGCGCGCCGCAGATCAGCTACACCGGTCGTGGCGGCGCCAATGGCATCTGCCAGGTCAGTAGCAGTGGTGCGCCTGCGCCCGCCGCAAACAGCGCCCGCCCTCGCGACGCTGCCGCCGGGGATGCCGCGCTACCGCGCGAAGTCACCTGCGAATCCACCGGCCAGCAGCAGGTCTCTTGCGATCTGAACACCCGTGGCAACGTGGAAATCGTGCGCCAGCTCAGCCGTACCCGCTGCGAGGAGGGCAGGAACTGGGGCCTGTCGCGGCACTCGGTGTGGGTCAATGGCGGCTGCCGCGCGGTGTTCCGCAATGTGTCCTCGGTGGCCACCCCCGCGCCGGCGGGCGATACCGCGCTGGGTTCCTGCAACATGCGCAAGGGCGCGCAGGGCACGCTGGTGACCCAGATGCCGGTGGGTAGCGACTACCAGGAACTGATCATCGATTACCCCGATGGCCGCTTCCTGTGCATGATGCGCAACAACGGCCAGGTGCAGAGCGTGACGCCGGTGCGCCGTCGCGGACGCTGAGCGCGCAGCGGGTTGGGACAGGCTTCAGCCGCAGGACCTATACAGCAACACCCACGCCAGCATCAGGGTGAACATACCAACGAAGGTCAGGCCGAACCACAGCGCGGCCACCTTCACGTTGCCGATCAACGCCGCCAGCATACGGTGCAGTTCGCTTTTCAGAATCGGGTATTCAGCGTGTGCCTTGCGCAGACGCTGCCAGCCCAACCCGAGGAATACCAGGGTCGAGAACGGCACCAGCAGCAGTGTCGCCTGCATCAGCCAGCCATTCGGCGACGCATCGATCGAGTTGCTCAAAAAAACCGCAAAAACGGCGACCGGCAGCGCCACGGTGAAAAAGCGTGGCCACGCGGTATTGATGAAGGGCGACATCGCAATCTTCCATAAAGGACGGTCGGGTCCGCGCGGCATCATGCCATGCCAATGCCCTGCTGCACCGCCGCGAGTGGTGTCACACAGCTCTGGCTAGACTGTGCTTCTTTTTCCCCCGCAAGGAGGCACCCATGGCCCATCCCATTTCCGTATCCCTGATCGGCGTTCCCACCGATGTCGGTGCGGGCCATCGCGGTGCACGGCTGGGGCCGGAAGCGCTGCGCGTGGCGGGCCTGCCGGAGGCGCTGGAAGCGCGCGGCGTGGACGTGCGCGACCTGGGCAACCTGGATGGCCCGCGCAACCCGTGGACCGCGCCGGTGCAGGGCTACCGCCATCTGGAGGAAGTGGTGGCGTGGAACCATGCACTGATGGAAGCCAGCTATGCCGAACTGCAGGCCGGCCGCATGCCGATCATGCTCGGCGGCGACCACTGCCTGGGCATCGGTTCGATTACTGCCGTGGCACGCTGGTGCCGCGAGCAGGGCAAGACCCTGCGCGTGCTGTGGCTGGATGCACATTCCGATTTCAATACCAGCGATGTCACCCCCTCGGGCAACATCCACGGCATGCCGGTGGCCTGCCTGTGCGGCCTCGGCCCGGAGGCGCTGACCCACCTCGGCGGCAGCGCACCGGCGATCACTCCCACCCAGGTGCACCAGATCGGCATCCGTTCGGTGGACCCGGAAGAGAAGCGCCTGATCAAGACCCACAAGGTGGATGTCTATGACATGCGCTACATCGACGAGAACGGCATGAAGCGCACGGTCGAAGCAGCACTGGCGGGCATCGACGAGAACACCCACCTGCATGTCAGCTTCGATGTGGATTTCCTCGACCCGAGCATCGCGCCGGGCGTGGGCACCACCGTGCCGGGTGGGGTGAACTACCGCGAGGCGCAGCTGGTGATGGAGATGATCGCTGACACCGGGTGCATGGGGTCGCTGGACATCGTCGAGCTCAACCCCTTGCTGGACAAGCAGAATGCCACCGCCGAACTGGCCGTGGACCTGGTCGAGAGCCTGTTCGGCAAGTCCACCCTGATGCGCGACTAAGGCAACCGCCTGAACGGATCGCCGATCCGTTCACACCCGCTCCACGCCCCTGCCGCCAGATTGCACTTCACGCGGCGGCGGCGGGCATTGGCCTTCTCCCGCTGAGCGAAAGAATCCCATCCGCGAATGAAGCGGTGTAGCGGCAAACCCAAGGAGAAGCCCATGAAGCGCGTAGTTGCCCTGATGCTGTTGTCGATGTTCTCGGTGGCCCTGCTGGCCGGTTGCAACACTGTGGCCGGTGCCGGCAAGGACGTGCAGAAGGCCGGTGAGAAGGTTGAGGATGCCGCCAAGGGCAACTGAGCCCGGCGCGGAATGGAAGGAAAAAGGCCGGGGATCATCCCCGGCCTTTTTCTTGCACGCTGCCACACACGGCTGTGCAAGCGGAGTGAACCATTCAAGCAGGTGAGCACGCATTTCATTGCTGGTTGACCGGTACTCAACAGCGACTGCGCGAAGCTGGAACCACGGTAAGAACGCCGTTGCAACCGAGGACTCCCAGCAATGAACAAAGACATCATTTCCGGCAAGTGGTCGCAGCTGAAGGGCAAGGCCCAGGCCAAGTGGGGCGATCTGACCAACGACGATTTCGATGTGGCCGAAGGCAATGCCGAATACCTGGCCGGTCGCCTGCAGGAGCGTTATGGCTGGGCCAAGGACCGCGCCGAGAAGGAAGTCCGGGATTTCGAAGACAGCGTGCGCAAGGATTACCCGGATTACAAGTAAGCCCCGGTTTCCCCCACGACACAACGCCCGCGCCGAAAGGTTGCGGGCGTTGTGTTGTCTGCGCGGAGGATCAGCGTGCCGGCGGGTCCGGCACGTAGCGGTTGGGGAACGCCTGTGGTTCGCGCGGCAGGCGTGACGGCGAATCGACCAGGATGCCGCGCGCGCGCAGGTTGCGGGCGCTGTCGTAGCGCAGCTGCAACACCTGCGCCGGGCTGCGGCTGGCGCGCTCGAACTCGGTATCGCGCACCGAGGACTGCTCGCGCGCGCCGTGGCCGGTGCCCAGCGCCGGCGCCTGCGGCTTGCTGGCGTAGCCCTCGATGCGGCTGGCGCTGGCATCGGCGGCCGCTTCGGCCTGTGCAGCCGGCGCCGGCGGTGGCAGGCCGCGGCGCAGGATCGGCTCAGGGCGCCAGCGGCGCGCTTCCTCGAACACGGCCACGCCCACCACGCCGATGTTGTCCGGGCGGCCGGTGCGGCTGGCATAGCTGCCGCTGGGGCTGCTGAAGACGAACTGCGCCACTTCGTCCTGGCTCTTGCGCCAGCCGGTGATGTCGGCGCGCTGTCCGGGGTTGAGCACGTAACCGGTCTGCGAGGGATCGGCATCTTCGCCGGAGATGGCGTTGACGCCGTCCACCGACAGCACCACCAGCACCCGGCGGGGGCTGTCGTTGTACAGGCGCACGGCGTAGCGGTGACCGCGCTCACCGGCCACCCAGCGCTGGCCCTCGGCGGGGTAGCTGCGCAGTTCGGTGCCGCGGTCGCGGTCAACCAAGGCCATGCGCACGGGGCCGCCCTCGTAGACCGGCGGCGGCATCGGGGCCGGGCGGAAGCCGGCCAGAGGCAGGATAAGCAGCAGGGGCAGCAGGCGTTTCATCGGGCGTCTCCAGCGGGGTTGCGTGAATGAACGCGCCGCGGGCCCTGACGGGGTTGGTGGCGTGCAAGGTAAACTGGCCCCGTTCATCGAAGGTTACCCCACGCAGTCATGACCACCCGAGTCCTTACCGGCATCACTCCCTCCGGCACGCCCCACCTGGGCAACTACGTTGGCGCCATCCGCCCGGCCATCGCGGCCAGCCGCGCGCCGGGGATCGAGAGTTTCTTCTTTCTGGCCGATCTGCACAGCCTGATCAAGTCACAGGACCCGCAGCGCACCCAGCGCGCGACCCTGGAGATCGCGGCCAGCTGGCTGGCCTGCGGCCTGGACCCGGAACACGTGTGGTTCTACCGGCAGAGCGACATCCGCGAGACCACCGAGCTGATGTGGTTCCTCACCGCCATCGCCAGCAAGGGCATCCTCAATCGCGCGCACGCCTACAAGGCGGCGGTGGACAAGAACCGCGAGGAAGGCGTGGACGAGGACGCAGGCGTCAGCGCCGGCCTGTTCATGTACCCGGTGCTCATGGCGGCCGACATCCTGATCTTCAAGGCCAACCAGGTACCGGTGGGCCGTGACCAGATCCAGCACATCGAAATGGCGCGCGATTTTGCCCAGCGCTTCAACCACGTGTACGGCAAGGAGTACTTCCCGATGCCGGAGGTGGTAATCGACGAACAGGTGGCGACGCTGGCGGGCCTGGATGGCCGCAAGATGAGCAAGAGCTACCACAACACCATTCCGCTGTTCGTGCCGCGCGAAGAGCTGAAGAAGCTGGTGTTCTCGATCCTGACCGATTCGCGCGCACCGGGTGAGCCGAAGGACACCGAGGGCTCGGCACTGTTCCAGATGTACCAGGCGTTCGCCACCCCGGAACAGACCGCGGAATTCGCCAAGGCGTTCGCTGCGGGCATCAGCTGGGGCGATGCCAAGCAGCAGCTGTTCGAGCGCATCGACAGCGAACTGTCGCCGCTGCGCGAGCGCTACAACGCGCTGATGGCCGAGCCGGAGAAAATCGAAGCGCTGCTCAAGCGCCGTGGCCAGCAGCTGCGCGAGCAGTTGGCGGCACCGCTGCTGGAAGAACTGCGCCACGCCGTGGGCCTGCGCGACCTGTCCACGGCGGGCGACATCGCCAGCGAAGATGCCGGCGTGGCCCGCGTGGCGCCGCCGCAGTTCAAGCAGTACCGTGAGAAGGACGGCCGGTTCTACTTCAAGCTGACCGCCGGTGACGGCACGCTGCTGATCCAGAGCGAAGGCTTCGATTCGCCGCGTGATGCCGGGCAGTTGATTGCCGTGATCAAGCAGGCCGAGCAGGGCGACCAGCTGCAGAGCGAGCTGTTCAAGCTTGAGGCCGAGGTGGACGCCGTGCTGGCCGCCCTGGCCGTGCTGCGCGAAGGGACCTGATCGCCGGGCCTGCCTGCCCTCTGTAGAGCCGAGCCCATGCTCGGCTGGGCTGCAAAGCAGCCGAGCATGGGCTCGGCTCTACAGGGAAGCACTCCGCCGGCACGACCGTGGCACAGCGCCCGTGGCATGATGTCCGCGCGCCTCCGGCGCGATGACATGGAGTCTGCAATGGCCTGGTTGTCGCTGCTGCTGTTCCTGCCCTGGTTCCTGCTGCTGGGCAGCCTGTACTGGCTGTTCCCGCGCCAGCCGCGCACCGCGCGGCGGCGCCTGTTCGATGGCACCACCCTGTTGCTGGCCTTCGCGCTGAGCATCGCGTCGATGCTGTGGGGGTATCGCATCGGCATGGCACAGCTTGGTGCCGGCCCCATCTGGCCGCAGGTACTGGCGGTGCTTTACGCCTACGGCGCGTTCCTGGCGGTGCTGGTGCTGGCGCTGCTGCTGCGGCCGCGATGGCTGGACCGGTAGTCCCACCTTTGTAGAGTCGAGCCATGCTCGACTTCGCGTGCCGCTGTAGAGCCGAGCCTATGCTCGGCTGATGCCTGACAGAATGGCAGCCGAGCGTGGGCTCGGCTCTACAGAAGCGCCCCTCCGACCAAAGCCGCATCGAACCCGGGCCGCCTGCGCGCCTACCATGGTGTCTGTTCCCGATCCTGCCAGGTGCGTGCCGATGACCGCCGACCCCAGCATCCATACCATCGATACCGGTTTCCAGCGCCCGGACTTCGACGCGGCTTACCTGATCGTTGAAAGCGGCCGCGCGGCCTTTGTCGATTGCGGTACCGGCCTGTCGGTGCCGGCGATGCTGCAGGCGCTGGCGGATGCCGGCCTGGGCGTGGACGCGGTGGACTGGTTGCTGCTCACGCACGTGCACCTGGACCACGCCGGCGGCGCCGGCCTGCTGATGCAGCAGCTGCCGAACGCGAAAGCGGTGCTGCACCCGCGCGGTGCGCCGCACATGATCGACCCGACCCGGCTGATCGCCGGTGCCACGGCGGTGTACGGCGCCGAGGAAATCGCGCGCAGCTATGGCCGCATCGAACCGATTCCCGCGCAGCGCGTCGTGGTGGCTGAAGATGGCCACCGCATCGACCTGGCCGGTCGCGAGCTGGTGCTGCTGCACACGCCGGGCCATGCGCTGCACCACTACTGCGTGTGGGATGCGCGCAGCCGCAGCTGGTTCACCGGCGATACGTTTGGCATCTCCTACCGCGAGCTGGACAGCGCGCAGGGCGCTTTCATCTTCCCCACCTCCTCGCCGGTGCAGTTCGACCCGGAGGCGATGAAGGCCTCGATCCGGCGCATGCTGGGCTACGCGCCGCAGGCGATGTACCTGACCCACTATGGGCGCGTGGGACAGGTGGAGAAACTGGCCGACGACCTGTTCGAACAGATCGATGCGATGGCGGCCATCGGCCGCCAATGCGATGGCCGTCCGGACCGCCACCGCTGCCTGCTGGCCGCGTTGCAGGCACTCTACCTGGAACGTGCACAGCTGCATGGCTGTGCGCTGGACGATTCGGCGGTGATTGCGGTGCTGGCGATGGACATCGAACTCAACGCGCAAGGCCTGGCCTGCTGGCTGGACCGCATCCGCCCGTAAAGCCCCGCCATGCGTGGATGAGGTGGGCCAACGCTGCGCCGTGATGTCACGACCACGTTACACTCTGGTGACTTCCAAGCTAGCCGTGGTACTGCCGTGAATCCGATGCGCGTGTTGCTGCTGTCGTCCTGCCTGTTCGTCGGTGGCCTGGCCCATGCGGCCAATGACCTTCCCGGTGGCGGCATCGATCCGCAGGCACTGTCGCGGCACGTGCGCGTGCTGGCGTCGGATGAGTTCGAGGGCCGCGCGCCGGCCACCGAAGGCGAAGAGCGCACCGTGCAGTACCTGATCGAGCAGTTCCGCAGCTACGGCCTGCAGCCGGGCGGCGTGGACGGCAGCTGGGTGCAGCCGGTGCCGCTGGTGCGCGCGCAGCTGGAGGGTGAGGCCAAGGCCAGCCTGTCGCTGAAGCAGGGCAAGCGTGCGCTGGCCAATGGCGTGGACGTGACCCTGCAGAGCCTGCAGCCGCGCAAGCGCGTGCAGATCAAGGATGCACCGTTGGTGTTCGTCGGCTACGGCATCGACGCACCGGAACGCCACTGGAACGACTACAAGGACGTGGACCTGCACGGCAAGATCGCCGTGGTGCTGATCAACGACGCCGATTTCGAGGCTGATGCACCGGGCGCGTTCGACGGCAAGGCGGTGACCTACTACGGCCGCTGGACCTACAAGTTCGAGGAAGCCGCACGCCGTGGCGCCGAGGGCGTGCTGATCGTGCACGAGACCGCGCCGGCCGCCTATGGCTGGGCCACGGTGAAGAGCTCGGGTACCTCGCCGCTGTTCGACATCGAACGCAGCCAGGCCGAGGCGATGGCGCAGCACACGCCGCTGCGCGGCTGGATGCAGCGCGAGCTGGCCGAGGCGATCTTCGCCGACGCCGGCCTCGATTTCGATGCGGAGAAGCGCAAGGCGATGCGTGCCGACTTCCGCCCGGTGGCGCTGGACAACGCCAAGCTGAGCGTGGATTTCGCGCTCAAGCGCGAGCAGGTGGTGACCCGCAACGTGGTGGCCAAGCTGCCCGGTGGCGAGCATGGCGACGAGGCGGTGATTTTCTCCGCGCACTGGGATGCGTTCGGTATCGGCCAGGCCGATGCCAAGGGCGACCGCATCCGCCGTGGTGCGATCGACAACGCCACCGGCGTGGCCACGGTGCTGGAACTGGGCCGCGTGTTCGCCGCCGGCCCGCAGCCGCAGCGCACGCTGTACTTCGTGGCACTGACCGCTGAAGAGAAGGGCCTGCTGGGCGCCAGCTACTACGCCACGCATCCGCTGGCGCCGCTGGACAAGACCGCTGCAGTGCTGAACATCGAAATGTTCAGCCCGGATGGTCCGACCCGTGACATCGCTTCGTGGGGCAAGGGCCGGGTGTCGCTGGAAGGCGACCTGGAACGCGTGGCCAAGGCCCGCGGCCGCAGCTACAGCCCGGACCCGAACCTGGAGGCCGGCTTCTTCTACCGCGCCGACCACTTCGCCTTTGCGCGCCTGGGCGTGCCGGCGATCACCATCGGCCCCGGTCTGGACAAGCTGGACGGCGGCGTAGAAGCCGGCCGCGCGCTGCGCGAGAAGTACTTCGCCGACTGCTACCACCAGGCCTGCGATGCCTGGACGCCGAGCTGGGACCCGAGCGGCCACGCCGCCGACACCCTGCTGGTCTACGACCTGGGTGCGGAGCTGGCCAACAGCCGCCGCTGGCCCACGTGGGAAAAGGAATCGGAGTTCCGCAGCGCGCGTGACAAGAGCGAAGCGGCCCGCCGCTGAGGATCGGAATCGGCGGGGTGTCATGTCATTCCGCCGCGGGTAGAGTCGACTGATAGTCGACTATCGCGCGCAGCGCGGGTTTTTCGGTGCCGACCGAGAGAGCAGTCGACTAACAGTCGACTCTACCGATTGCCGATTGCCGATCAGCGGCCGGCACTACCTGCGCCGGCGCAACAGCGCCCACGCGCCCCAGCCACCAGCCGCGAGCGCGGCCAGATAGCACGCCACCATCGTGCGCAGGCCGACCAGCGATCCGCCGTTGACGCCGCGATGCAGGCGCAGCTGCAGCGAGCTGTGGCCGCTGCCCAGGTCCACTGCCAGCTGCAGCGCCAGTGCGGCGCAGAACAGCAGCAGGGCGACCCCGAAACCGATGCGTGGCCATGCGGCCTGTGCGCTGGGGCGGCGCAGCAGCCAGGCCAGTGCCGTGGCTGCGGCCAGCGTCACCGCGATCCACATCAGTGGAGGAGCGGGAGACGCAGCGGCCACCGGCAGTGCACCGGTGGCCGCGATCAGGGCAACGCGCCTACTTGCGGGTGCCGTCGAGCCAGTTCGGGCCCTTGTTGGTGAGGAAGAACACATAGACCACCAACGATACCGCGATCGTGGCAGTCACGTAGAGGGCGAACCAGTCGACGTGGCCGGTCTTCAGCGCGCCCTGGTACAGCAGCGGGGCGGTGCCGCCGAACAGCGAGTTGGCCAGCGCGTAACCCAGGCCTACGCCCAGCGCACGCACGTGGGTGGGGAACAGCTCGGCCTTCACCACCGCGTTGATGGACGTGTAGCCGGTGAGGATGACGAAGGCCAGTGCCAGGGTCAGGAAGGCCAGGGTGGCGTCATGCTGGTGCGGTAGCTGGGTGATCAGGTACCAGCTGTACAGCACGCCGCCGGCGCCGAAGAACACCAGCAGGGTCTTGCGGCCGATGATGTCAGACAGCCAGCCGCCGACCGGCTGCAGCACCATCAGGAACGCCAGCACGCCCAGGTTGATCAGGGTGCCGGTCATCGGATCGTTGCCGGCGAAGGCGCTCTGGATCATCTTCGGGCCGTTCACCGAGTAGGTGTAGAAGGCCACGGTGCCACCGGCGGTGATCAGGAAGCACAGCAGCAGCGGCCGCCACTGGTGCACGAACAGTTCGTACATCGAACCGGATTTCTGTGCCTTGCCCTCGCGCGCGGCCTCGATGGACGACTCCGACAGCGACTCGTCCATGCCACGGCGCAGCCAGAACACCACCACCGCGGCGATGCCGCCGATGCCGAATGCGATGCGCCAGCCCCACTCGGAGATCTCCGGCTTGCCCCAGAAGGTCAGCATCAGCAGCAGGGGCAGCTGGGCCAGCACATGGCCGCCGACCAGGGTGACGTAGTGGAAAGAGGACAGGAAGCCGCGGCGGCCGGGAATGGCCGCCTCGGACATGTAGGTGGCGCTGGCGCCGTACTCGCCACCGGTGGCGAAGCCCTGCAGCAGGCGCGCGAACAGCAGGATCACGGCGGCCCAGATGCCGATGCTGGCGGCGGTGGGGGTGATGGCGATGAGGAACGAGCACAGTGCCATCAGCGTGACCGAGACCGTCAGCGCCAGGCGACGGCCATGGCGGTCGGCGAAGCGGCCGAAGAACCAGGCACCAATCGGGCGCATCAGGAAGGTCGCGGCGAAGATCGCCCACACGTACAGGGTGGAGTTCTTGTCGTCCGGCGAGAAGAACTGCGATTCGAAGTACACGGCGAACACCGAGTACACGTAGACGTCGTACCACTCCACCAGGTTGCCGGCGGAGCCTTTGAGGGTGTTGGAGATCGAACGCCGCAGGGCGGCACGGTCGTTCGCGGGTACGGCAGGATGGGACGTGGTGCTCATCTGGGTGGGAATCCTCGATGCGGCGCGTCCGTGCGCAGGGAAAACGGCGCCCGGCCTTGGGGCGGCGCGGCCGGACAGCCCTCTTGGTACTGCATGGGCCGTCAACACGGGGTAGCAGACCAGAGCAGGGTGCATGGATGGATGACAGCGTGCCACCGTATGGGGTCCCGGACCATACTCAAAACGTCCTAGAATCCGCCTTCCCCCGGCTCCCTGGTGTGTCATGTCGGCTCCCCCCTCTTCGTCTGCGGCTGCCCCCCGGGGTGGCCTTGTTGCGCTGGCATTGCTGCTGGTCTACGTGGTCTGGGGCTCGACCTACCTGGGCATCGCCAAGGCCCTGCACGGGGGCGCGCTGCCGCTGACGATGGTGTCCGGCAGCCGGTTCATCATTGCCGGTGGCCTGATGTTCCTGGCCTTGCGCCTGTTCTGGAAGATGCCGAACCCGACCCTGCGGCAGTGGCGCAACCTGGGCATCATGGGCGTGACCATGCTGGTGCTGGGCAACGGCATGGTGGTGCTGGCCGAGCGCGAGGTGTCCTCGGGACTGGCAGCCACTGCGGTGGCCTCGGTGCCGCTGTGGATGGCGCTGTTCTCGGCGCTGCGCGGCCAGCACGCCAGCCGCGGTGAGTGGCTGGGCATCGCCATCGGCTTCCTCGGCGTGGTCTGGCTCAACGCAGGCAGCAGCCTGACCGCCTCGCCGACCGGGCTGGTGCTGCTGCTGATCGCGCCGGTCGGCTGGGCATTCGGCTCGGTGTGGGCACGCGGACTGGACCTGCCGGGCCCGTTCATGACCGCCGCCGGGCAGATGATCTGTGGCGGTGTGCTGCTGGTGCTGATCGGCCTGGCGGTCGGCGAGCGCCCGACCACGCTGCCCGATACCGGTGGCCTGCTGGCGATGGCCTACCTGTGCGTGTTCGGCTCCATCGTCGCGTTCACCGCCTACGTGTGGCTGCTGCAGAACGTGCGCCCGGCGCTGGCTGGCAGCTATGCATACGTCAATCCGGTCATTGCGGTGCTGCTGGGCGCGCTACTCAACGGTGAGCGCTTCGGCTGGCGCGACCTGCTGGCGATGGCGGTGATTCTCTTGGGTGTGGTGGTACTGACGATGGCAAGGACGCGCAAGAAATGAGCATGGACGAGAAAGAACAGCGCCGTGGCCTGCTGGTCACGGCTTCCACCTTCGTCATCTGGGGTCTGGTGCCGGTGTACTGGCACCTGCTCAATGAGGTGCCATCGTTCCAGATCATCGCCCACCGCATCATCTGGAGCACCGTGCTGGTGCTGGGCTGGCTGCTGCTCAGCGCACGCCTGGGCTGGTGGCGGAAGATCGCTGCGCAGCCGCGCGCGCTGCCGATTCTGCTGGTCTCGAGCCTGACCATCGCCTTCAACTGGGGCCTGTACATCTGGGCGGTCAACGCCGGCCATGTGATCGAGACCAGCCTGGGCTATTTCATCAACCCGCTGGTGAACGTGCTGCTGGGCGTGCTGGTGCTGAAGGAGCGGCTGCGCCGCCTGCAATGGGTGGCGGTGGCGATGGCGGCAGTGGGCGTGGCCTGGCTGACCATCGATGCCGGCACACCACCATGGATCGCGCTGGGCCTGGCCTGTTCGTTCGGCCTGTACGGCCTGCTGCGCAAGCTGGTTTCGGTCGACCCGGTGGCGGGCCTTGGCGTGGAGAGCATGTACCTGTTCCTGCCGGCGCTGGGCTTCGCGATCTGGGCCGAAAATGGTCATGGTGGCGCGTTCTTCCACGGCTGGGGCTGGCGCAACGACCTGCTGCTGATCTTCGGCGGTGTGGTGACGGCGGTACCGTTGATTGGCTTTGCCTACGGTGTGAAGCGCATTCCGTTGTCACTGGTCGGCATCCTGCAGTACATCGCGCCGAGCCTGCAGCTGCTGCTGGGCGTGTTCTTCTTCCACGAAGCCTTCGACGCCGGCAAGGCGATTGGCTTTGCCGCGATCTGGGCCGGCCTGATCCTGTTCGTCGGCGACAACATCCGCACGATGCGCGCCAAGCGGTAGCACCGGGCCGGATCGACTGGCACGCATGAAAAAAAGAGCGGCGCCCCGGGGGGCGCCGCCCTGCTTCCATCCACCGCCAGGAGAGAGATGGCGGTGGCGGGAACGCGGGTGCAGGCTCAGAAGCGCTGCTGGTACTTCATGTACATGAAACGACCGATGTCGAAGCCGCCGTAGTAGACGAAGCTGCTGTTGGGCTGGCTGTACATGATCGGACCCTGGTGGTCGAACACGTTGTTCAGGCCCAGCGAGACGGTGCCGTCCCACGGCAGGGCGTAACGCACCTGCAGGTCGTGGAAGGTGTTTGAACCCACCTTGTTGGTCGGCGAGGCATCGGTGTAGGCCGAGCTGAAGCCCGGCATGTTGCACTCGTCCATGTAGGAGCACTTCTCCTTCATGCTGGAGTAGTAGCGTGCAGTCCAGCCGATGCCCAGGTTGCCGTACTGCCAGTCCAGGTTGAGGGTAGAGCGCACACGGAAGTTGCCACCCCAGCTGGTCAGCTGTTCCACCGGCGTGGTCGCGGCGTTGTCGTTGCGCTGCTCCAGATAGTCGGTGTAGGTGGTGTTCCAGGTAACTGCGAACTTGCCGAACGCGGTTTCCGGCAGGCGGTAGCGCGCGCTGATGTCATAGCCGGCGGTTTCGCGGTAGCCGGCGTTGACCAGCGAACGGTCCAGCGCGTTGACCTGACCGTTGCTGCCACGGGTGAAGCGGCCGCAGGCGGCGTCCGAGCCCTGCACGTAGCACTGTTCCAGGATGTTGGTGGCCGACTCGCCAACGATGGCATTGTCGATGCGGATCTTCCACCAGTCCAGGCTGACGTCCAGGCCCTGCACGAAGTCGGGGCTGTAGACCAGGCCCACGGTCCAGGTCTTGGCGGTTTCAGGCTTCAGGTTCGGGTTGGAACCGGAGTTGAAATCGGTGGTGGCCTGCTGGCCCGGCTTGCTGGCCACGCTGCCGTCGCTGTTGAGCTGGCGGAAGTTGGCCGGCACCTTCAGGGCCTTGCAGCGTGCGGCGACGGCGGCGCTGGTGGCGGCAGTGCCGAACGAGGTATCGCACGGGTCGGTGAACGAGTCACGGCTGCTGACAGTGCCGCCGTACAAGTCGTCCACGGTCGGCGCACGGAAGCCGGTGCCGTAGGTGGCGCGCACCAGCAGGCTGTCGATCGGCTTCCACTTCACGCCGAACTTGCTGTTGGTGGTGGAACCGAAATTGTTGTAGTCCGAGTAGCGACCGGCAACGTCCAGCGAAAGCTCGCGGGCGAAGGCCATGTCGGCCAGCAGCGGCACCTGCATTTCCAGGTAGACCTCGTTGAGCGAGTAGTCACCCTGGGTCGGCTTGCCGCTGGTGCCGGCAATCTGGCCGTTCTGCACCATCAGGTCCGGGGTGTAGCGTGCTTCTTCGGTGCGGTGCTCGAAGCCCATCGCAGCCATGATGTCGCCGGCCGGCAGCGAGAACAGCGAACCGGAGATGTTGGCGCTGGCCACCTTGGTGGTGGTCTGGCTCTTGTCCACGTAGCGGGCGAACAGGTAGTCCTGCACGTCCTGGTTGCTCAGCGAGCCCGGGCCGGTGTAGCCCATCGGCGCGGCCGGGTTCCACGGCACGCAGCCGGCGATCACCGCATCGCGGGTACCGCAGTAGGCCACGCCGTTCTCGATGAAGGACGGGCCGACGGCCAGGTTGACGTTCGGCTGGTACATGCTGCCGGTGCCGACGCGCTCGCCTTCATTGCGGTTGTAGGTGTAGCTGACGTTCCAGTCCCAGTAGCGCGAGCCGGTTTCGAAGCTGCCTTCCAGGCCCAGGCTGCCGCGCTTGGTTTCCAGGGTGTTCTCGGTGCCGCGCAGCATCTCTTCGGTGCGATGCGAGAACAGCACGTCCTGGCCCCACAGGTTGAATGCGCTGTCCTTGGACAGGGCGGCGCGGCTGCCGTTGCGCGCCTGCGTGGCGGTGACCGAGTACGGGTAGCCAGCCAGGTGCTTGGTCGATTCGCGCTTGCTGTACATGGCATCGGCAACGATGCGCAGGTCATCGGTGATCGAGAAGCCGCCGTTGGCGAACACCGAGGTGCGCTCCAGGCCGGTCAGCAGGCTCATGTTGGTCTTGGTGTTGGCACCATCGGCCGGGTTCGGCGCGTGGAAGTTGCCGGCGCTGGTCGGGTCGCCGCCCGGACCGACGGTCAGCGGCTTGCCGCCGACGGTGACGCTGCCCCACGGCGTGGTGCCGTTGAGGCCATCGTTCGGATGGCGCGGACCGTTGACGTAGCGGCTGAACTCGCGCGCGCCGCCCATCACTTCGTCTTCCTTGGTGCGCTCGGCGCCAACGCTGAACCAACCGCGGTCGAAGGTCTTGCCGAAAGTGGCACTGTAGGAGCGCTTCTGCCCATCGCCTTCACCGTACTGGCCGACGTAGACGCTGGCTTCGCCACCATCGAAGTTCTTGCGGGTGATGATGTTGACCACACCTGCGATGGCATCGGAGCCGTACAACGCCGATGCGCCATCGGTCAGCACTTCAACGCGCTCCACGATGGCCGAGGGGATGGAGGCCAGGTCGGAGTAGCCGCCGGCGCTGACGCCCATGCGGCGGCCGTCGATCAGCACCAGGCTGCGCTCGGGGCCCAGGTTGCGCAGGCTGACATACATTCCGCCGAAATCGCGCGATGAGGTCAGCGACGACGCGCGGCTCATGCTTGGCGAGCCGGCAGCGGTCACATCCTGCAGGATGTCGGCGACGTTGACGTAGCCCTTCTTCTCGATCTCCGCGCGGTTGAGCGCGACCACCGGCTGAGAGGTTTCGACACTGGCCTGGCGGATGCGCGAGCCGGTGATTTCGATGCGGTCGAGGTTGGTGGTGTTGTCGCCCGCATCCTGTGCGAAGGCGGGGGTAGTGCAGCTGGCGGCCAGCGCGATGATGATCGCGTTGCGCAGCGGGGTGGTCTTCAGGGACATCCGTGAAATCTCGTGTTTCAGAAAAAACAAGCGTCCATTCTGTGGACGCGTGGGGTGCTGCAAACCAACGTGGGGGGGCGGATTCTAGAGTGTTTTCATTCGCAACTGTTTGTCGCGATGCTGCGGAATGTGCGTGAACATGAATCGCAACCAACAATCCACAGATGCGCTGTGCGCGGCGTCACGCGCGCTGAGTTTGCGATGGGCAGAGGCATCGATAGCGGCACGAAGCTGGCACGCTTGAGTAGTTGCGACAACGCGTCGCAGTACGCGCTTGTATGCAGGCGCGCAGTCGTTGTGATGCATCTGCCCGCATGAAATGCTCTTCGCCTCGTCATCGAAGGCAGGAGATGAAGGAATGATCCAGCTTGAAGAAGCACGCCGTCGCGTGGAGGCTGCACTTGCCAGCGACGATGAGCCGGTTGCCATCACGCATGAGCACGAAGTGGTCGAAGGCTGGCTGTTCTGCTTCCAGTCGCTGCGCTACCTGCAATCCGGCGAAATCTCGGATGCATTGGCCGGCAATGGGCCGATCTTCGTCGACCGGCACACAGGCGAGCAGCACGCGCTGGGCACGGCGTATCCGCCCGAGGAAGTCCTTCGCCAGCATCTGGCCGCGCGCGGCCCCGCCGTTTGATGCTGCGGCGGCGGATGTCTGAGTTCGGCAACCTGAAAGGGACGGAGCCTTCGCTCCGTCCCTGCAGGATGCGCGAAATGCCGCTGCGTGATGCTCAGGTTTCGCGCAGCGCCGTGGTGATCGGCAAACGTGCCGCGCGCAGCGCCGGGAACAGGCCGCCGACCAGGCCGATGCCCAGCGCCCATTTCAGTCCGGTCCACAGCAGTTCCGGCGATACATGGAACTTGAACACCACCGCGCTGAAGTTGCTGCCGATGGTGGACACGCTGTAGCCGTTGAACACCAGCCACGCCACCGCACAGCCGAGCAGGCCACCCAGCAGCGCCAGCAGCATGGTTTC
The DNA here is from genome assembly GCF_036624925.1 of Stenotrophomonas sp. A3_2. Taxonomy (NCBI): domain Bacteria; kingdom Pseudomonadati; phylum Pseudomonadota; class Gammaproteobacteria; order Lysobacterales; family Lysobacteraceae; genus Stenotrophomonas; species Stenotrophomonas sp. A3_2. Next base: position 33,252 of record NZ_JAZKVY010000263.1, on the reverse strand, counting down.
CAGCATCACCGCCGTCACCACCGGCAGGCCGCGGAAACCGATCGCGCGCATGGTGGCGATCTCGCGCGCACGGGTGGCCACTGCCGCATACATGGTGTTGAGTGCGCCGAACACTGCACCCACCGCCATGATCGTGCCGATCACCTTGCCGAGGATGTCGATCAGCTTGGTCAGCCCACCGCCCTGCTTGCTGTAGTAGACACGGGTGGTTTCCACGTCAAGCTTCAGGCGTGGGTCGGCGGCGACTGCTGCCTTGAACTGCTCGAAGCCGGCCTTGCCCTCGGTACGCACGCTGATCGACTGCCAGGCGCTGCGCTGGTAGGTGGTCGCCAGTGTATCGGCGTCGGTCCACAGCTCCGAATCGTGCGCATCGCCGGTGGCGAACACACCCACCACGGTCCAGGTCTGGTTGCCCAGGGTCAGCGTCCTGCCCACGTCCATGTCGCGGAACTGGCCCTTGGCACCCTGGCCGACCACGATCTCGCGCAGGCCGGTGGCGAACCTGCGGCCTTCGATGATCTTGACCTTGTCATGCACGGCCCAGGCCTGCGGACCGACGCCGCGGAACTGCGCGTTGACGTCGGTGCCGTCGGACTTGGACACCAGGTTGACCACCTGCGACAGTTCCGGTGACAGCAACGGCCGGCCCTGCGCATCGCGGCTGATGCCGGGCAGGGTGGACAGCATCGGTACCTGCTCGCGGGTGATCACCGAGTTGGTCTCGGCCTGCGAGCCACCGCGCAGCACGATGGCGGTGGTGTCATCGCCGGTGTTGTTGAGCGTGGCCTGGAAGCCTTCGCCCATCGCCAGCATCGCCACCAGCACGCCGACCACGCCGGCAATGCCGACCACGATCACCGACGATGCGCCCCAGCGTTGCGGCAGGCTGGCCACGCCGATGCGGGTGGCGGCCAACGCCAGCCGTCCGCAGCGGGTCAGCAGCAGCCACAGCGCCACCAGCACGGCCACGGTCAGCACGCCGATCCACGGCAGGCTGATCCACAGCACCAGGCCGATCGCAAGCAGCAGCACGGTTATGCCGTTGCCCAGCCACTTCTTGAGCTTGTTCATCTGCAATCCTCCTCAGCGGCCGGCCAGTGCATCGACGATTTTCAGGCGCTTGGCACGCAGCGCGGGCAGCAGCCCCACGATGATGCCGATCACCACGATCAGGCCCAGCCCCATCAGCCAGGTTGGTGTCGGCACGTGCGGCGGCAGCATGCCCATGCTCTTCGGGCCGATCGCCGGCAGGATCAGGGCGGCCAGGCCCATGCCGATCAGGCCGCCCAGGCCGATCAGCAGCACCGACTCCACCATCACCAGGGTCAGCACGGTGCCGTCCTTGAAGCCGAGTGTCTTCAGCGTGGCCAGCTCCGGCACGCGCTCGCGCACCGCCTGCGCCATGGTGTTGCCGGTCAACAGCAGCAGGGTGAAGAACACCGCACCCATGATCGAGGTGACGATCATGCCGATATCCGCGAACTGCTTGACGAAGGCCTGCTGGAACGCCGATTCGGTCTGGGTCTTGGTCTCGTGGTCGGAGTTGGCCGAGATCGCGTCGATCGCCTGCGCCACCCGCGAAGAGTGGTCCGGGTTGTCCAGCGTCACCGTGTACCAGCTCACCTGGTTCTTGATGTAGTCGTTGGATTCATCGAAGTACTTCCAGTTCATCATCAGCTGGCGTTCTTCGTTGGCGGCCAGCGCACGGTCCTTGGAACGGTAGATGCCCTTGAGCACCAGCGGCCAGTCGTTGCTGCCGCCACGCGGGAAGATCGTGGCCTGCAGCGGGATGGTGTCGCCGATCTTCCAGCCGAACTGCTTGGCCAGGGTTTCGCCGACGATGGCGCCGGTACGGGTCTGCTTCCAGTCTTCCAGCTGTGCCGGGTCGATCTGCAGCTCGCGGTAGACATCGAAGTAGTTGGGGGACACCGAGAAGTTCGGGAAGAAGTTCTTCGGGTCCTGGTAGATGCCGCCGAACCACATGCCGTAGGCCACGTCGCGCACGCCGGCCACCTGGCGGACCTGGGTTTCCAGGCGGATCGGCAGCGACTGGGTGATCGACAGCCGCGAGGCCACGATCAGCCGGTTGGCACCTTCCACGCTGCCACCCGACGAGAACGCCACGCGCACCGAATCGAGCATGCCGAACAGCAGGAACGCGGCCACCACGGAGAGCAGGGTCAGCAACGTGCGGGTACGGCTGCGGAACAGCTGCGCCCACACCAACGAGAAGTATTTCATCGCCGTGGCCTCCGTCAGTGGGCCAGCGGCGCGTCGGCCAGCTCGCCCTTGTCCAGGTGCACCGTGTGCGTGGCGTACTCGGCGGCCTTCGGGTCATGGGTGACCATGATGATGGTCTTGCCGTGTTCGCGGTTGAGCTGCTGCAGCAGGCCGAGGATCTCCTCGGCCGACTGGCGGTCGAGGTCGCCGGTGGGTTCGTCGCAGATCAGGAAGGTCGGGTCGGAGACGATCGCCCGCGCGATCGCCACGCGCTGCTGCTGGCCGCCGGACAGTTCATTGGGGCGATGGCTGCGGCGGTCAGCCAGGCCGACCAGAGTCAGCGCGATCTCGGCATTGCGGCGGCGCTGCGCGGCATTGAGATGGGTCAGCAGCAGCGGCAGCTCCACGTTCTTCTGCGCGGTCAGCATCGGCATCAGGTTGTAGAACTGGAACACGAAGCCGACGTGGTGGCTGCGCCAGGTCGACAGCTGGCCGCCGCTCATCTGGTCGATGCGCTCGCCTTCGATGCTGATCTCGCCGCCGCTGGGGTTGTCCAGGCCGCCGATCAGGTTGAGCAGGGTGGTCTTGCCCGAGCCGGACGGACCCATCAGCGCGACGAAGTCGCCGCTGGCGATGTCCAGGTCGATGCCGTGCAGCACCTGCACTTTCTCGGGGCCACGCTGGTAGGTCTTGGTGATGTTGCGCAGTGAAACCAGGGTCGACATGGGGGGTTCTCCACGGAAGGCGGGAAACGGGGAAGCGCACCTGCGGTGACCGCAGGCGTGCGTCGAGCGGTGCTGCCGGCGGCGCCCATGGGCGCCAGGCCGTTACTGCGCTTGTTTCTGTTGCACCTTGGCGCCATCGCGCAGGGTGTCCGGCGGGTTCACCACCACCGATTCACCGGCGCTCACGCCCTTGAGGATCTGGCGGTCCTTGCCCATCGCCTGGCCAGCCTCGACCGTGCGCTGCTGCACGCGGTTCTCGTCACCCAGTACGAAGGCCACCGAGGCGCCCTCGCGCTGGACCACCGCGCCAGCCGACACGCGCACGCCCTGCGGTTTGGTTGTGGCCTGCGGCTGTGCCTGTTCCAGGAAGCTGACCCGCACGCCCATCTCTGGCACGATGCGCGGGTCCTTCACCTTCAGCGCCACGCGCACCTTCACCGTGGCCTTGCCGCGGTCGGCGGTGGGGATGATGGCGATCACCTCGCCGGGAATCTTCCATTCGGGGTAGGCGTTGAGCGTGGCTTCCACCGGCATCTTCGGCTGCACGCGGCCGATGAAGGCCTCGCCGACCTCGACTTCTATCTCCAGCGAGTCCATGTCCACGATGGTGCCGATGCCGGTACGGGTGAAGCCACCACCGGCCGACAGCGGCGAGACGATCTCACCGGGCTGCGCGGCCTTGGCGGTGACCACGCCGGAGAAGGGCGCGCGCACGATGTTGTTGTCCACACCCAGGTCGGCGATGGCCAGCTGGTCGTGGGCGACCTTGACGTTGCGCTGAGCCGTTTCCAGCTGCGCACGCAGGCTGTCGCGCTGGGCCACGGCCTGGTCGTACTGCGAACGTGACACCAGCTGCTGGCCGACCAGTGCCTGCAGGCGGCTGGCTTCGGCGGCGGCCTGCTTCTGCTGCGCCTCCAGCCCGGCCACCTGGCTGCGTGCGGCCTGCAGCTGCGAGGCATACAGGCTGCGCTGCGCATCGGCATCGATCGGGTCCAGCGTGGCCATCACCTGGCCGGCCTCGACCCGCATGCCTTCTTCGATCATCACCTCGCGCACCTTGCCGGTGATCTTGGCCGAGACCGTGGCCATGCGCCGGGCGACCACGTAGCCACTGGCGTCGAGCACCGAACTGCTGGCGCTACCCTGCTGGATGGCCACGGCCGGCGCGGTTTCCACCTCCACGGCCGGCGCACGGCCGAACAGGAACGCCACGGCAGCGGCGATCAGCAGCACGACCACGATGGTCGCGATCCACAACCAACGGCGACCACCGCCGTTGCTGCCACCACCGGAGGCGGGCGGCGGCGACTTGCGGTCGATACGGAGTTCCTTCAACAGCTCGGCAGAAGCGTTCATTCGTTCCATCACAGGCGTTCGGGCGGGTGTGGCCGGAAGCGCGGACGGCGGCGGTTCCGGCGGTGGAGCGTGCGGCACAGCATGAAGGCAGGCACAGCGATGACGGCAGTGACAGCTGTCACCCGATGACACTGACGGCGGCAACTGCGAAATGTGACCGCGGCGGCACAGGATGGCAACGTCCCCGCTGCCGGTACCGCTCATGGATCCGACCACCCCATCGCTGGCCCGCTGCAGCGGTACCGCCAAGCGTACCGTGATCTGCGGCGGGTTGCGCCGGTGCCATCTTGCCGGCGGTGGCGCCTGCGCGCAGCCAGCCGAACTGGCATGATCGGCGGCGATCATCCCCGCCTGGAACCGCCTGTGCCGTCCACCTGGCTTGCCTCCCTGCTGCGCCCCGCGCCGGACTCGGCGGTGGCCGAGACGCTGCGCCGGGGAAAATCACCCTGGAGCGAGGCGATCCACCTGCTGTGGTCGGTGTGGATCTTCCTGACGCCCTTGCTCGGCCATGGCTTCACCCTGCGCTGGCTGCTGCTTACAGTGGCCAGCTATCCGGTGTTCCTGCTGCTGTACGCCAAGGTAATGGTGGCGCCACGCCATCACGCGCCGCGCTATGCCTTGGGCCTGATCGGGATGTCGCTTGTGCTGCTGCCGTGGTACCCGTCCGGGTTGACCTACTTCGTGTTCGGCTGCGTGCTGCTGCGGGTGAGCGGACGCGGTGGCTGGTGGCAGTACCTGCTGCAGCTCACTGGCCTGAACCTCCTGTTCTGCGGCCTCGCACTGCTGTTCCAGTACCCGTGGCAGAGCCTGGTCTGGATCCCCGCCGTGTCCTATATCGTCGGGTTGGTCGTGAACGTGGAGGCACTCAACCAGCAGAAGGATGCGGCACTGCAGCTTTCGCAGGACGAGGTGCGGCGGCTCGCAGCCACCGCCGAGCGCGAACGCATCGGCCGCGACCTGCACGACCTGCTCGGCCATACCCTGTCGTTGATCACGTTGAAGCTGGAACTGGCCCGCAAGCTGCACGATCGTGGCGACGCGCGGGCGCGGCAGGAAATCGGCGAAGCCGAGGACATTGCCCGCGAAGCGCTGGCGCAGGTGCGCAGCGCGGTCACCGGTATCCGCGCCAGTGACCTGGCCGGTGAGCTGGCGTCGGCGCGGCTGCTGCTGGAGTGCCAGCAGGTCCACCTTCAATACGCACCACCACCGGCGATGCCGGTGGATGTCGAACGCGGTCTGGCGCTGGTGCTGCGCGAGGCCGCGACCAACATCGTGCGCCATGCACAGGCGACACAGGCACGGGTGGAATTCATGCTGGAAGGACGCATGCTGGCGATGCAGATCCGCGATGATGGTCGTGGCGGTGTGCAGGCCGAGGGCAACGGGTTGTGCGGCATGCGCGAACGCGTGGCCGCCCTGGGGGGCAACCTTCAGATTCAGTCCGCAAAGGGCGAGGGCACGCTGCTGACCGTGCGCGTGCCACTGGCTGCCGCGACCACACCGTTGCCGCCAGGCACGCCGTCGTCGCTGGTGCAGGACGGTGCCGCATGATCCGCATCCTGCTGGCCGAGGACCAGGCGATGGTGCGCGGTGCACTGTCGGCGTTGCTGGGCCTGGAGCCGGATATCGAGGTGCTGGGCAGCGCCGCCGACGGCGAAACCGCGTGGCGCATGCTGCAGCAGCTGCAGCCTGACATCCTGGTCACCGACATCGAGATGCCGGGCCTGTCCGGGCTGGAGCTGGCGCAGCGCATCGCCCGCCATGAGCTGCCGATCAAGGTGGTGATCGTGACCACCTTCGCCCGCGCCGGTTTCCTGCGCCGCGCGCTGGAGGCGGGCGTGCTGGGCTACCTGCTGAAGGACGCACCGGCCGAGAACCTGGCCGATGCACTGCGCAAGGTGAAACAGGGCATCCGCGCGATCGACCCGCAGCTGGCGCTGGATGCGTGGTCGCAGGCCGATCCGCTGACCGACCGCGAGCGCCGTGTGCTGCGTCTGGCAGGGGAGGGCCGAACCGCCAGCGAGATTGCCGAGCAGCTGGGGTTGTCGCACGGTACGGTGCGCAATTACCTGTCCGAGTGCATCGGCAAGCTGGGCGTGGCCAACCGGATCGAGGCGTACCGGCTGGCGCGGCAGAAGGGGTGGTTGTAGCGGCGTGCGCCGACACACTGGTAGCGTCGGGCGATGCCCGGCGGATCATTCCCGCGCCTGCGGAGGGGTGTCACTTTCTTTGCGCGCAAAGAAAGTAACCAAAGAAACACGCCGCCAGATCGCGAGCCGGCGCTGCGCACCGGTCCCCTGTGCTTCTCGGTGAATCAGGGGACGGCGCCGAACTCGCTACGCTCGGACATCGGCGCCTCTGCGCCCCTAATTCCCCTGCGATGCTCGGCTCGCTAGAAGGCGGACCCAACGTCAAAGGCACAGCTGCACCCAGTAGATCCACGCCATGCGTGGATGCTCTAGCTGTTGATCTTGCCCTTCCAGTCCGCCTTGAGCGAGCCGAGCACCGCAGGACCGGCGAGGGCGAAGAGGCGCGGGTGTCTGAGCGTAGCGAGTTCCGCGCCGTCCCTCGGCGGGCCGAGGAGCGCAGGGCACCGGCGTGCGCAGCACGTCGGCTCGCGGCCGGCGGAGCGTTTCTTTGGTTACTTTCTTTGCGCGCAAAGAAAGTGACACCCCACCGCAGTCGCGGAAACGATCCGCCGGGAATGCCCGGCGAACCCGATCAATCCTTCCCGCGCGCCATCGCCTGGAACACCCCGTCCCGCCGCACCCACAGGTGGAACAGCGCCGCACCCACGTGCATCAGCACCGTTGCGAACAGCACGTAGGCCAGCAGACTGTGCGCATTACGCAACGCGGCGTACAGCGCCGGTGTGTGTGGCACGATCGGCGGCAGGTGCAGGCCGCCCCACAGCACGATCGGGTAACCGCCTGCCGACAGCATCGCCCAGCCGATCAACGGCATCGCCAGCATCAGCGCATACAACATCCAGTGCGAGGCCTTGGCCGCCAGCACCTGCCAGGCGGGCAGGTCGGAAGGCAGCGGCGGCGGGCGATGGCGCAGCCGGTTGTACAGGCGCAGCAGCACCAGCACCAGGATGGCGATGCCCAGCGGGCGGTGCAGGTCGATCAGCATTGGCCGCAGGTGCAGTGAGGCGACCATGGTCACGCCGATGAACAGCATGGCGATGATCATCAGTGCCATGGACCAGTGCAGCACCCGCGCCAGCAGGTTGAAGTGGCCGTTGCCGATGCTCATCGTGCGGCCTCCTTCGGTTGTTCGACGTTGCCGGTGGCGCGCTCGCGTTCGCGGCGGTTGAAGGACTGCGAATACACCGCCGAGCGGGCGGCCAGGATGGGATCGTCACTGCCGCGCACGCCGCTGGGCAGGATCAGCGGATCGAAGTTGATCTGACCGCAGGCACCCTGTTCCTGCGACTGCATGCGGTCCACGCTGAGTACGCCCGCCACTACCTGGTCACGCGACTCGGGCCATGGCACCGACGGATCATCGATGGCATCGCCGGGCTCGGCGGTGGTCACGACCAGGTTCCAGCGCACCGGGCCGTTGGCCAGGCGCTGCTGCAGTTCCTGGCTGAGGAAATCGACGCTGGCCTGCTTGCGCGTTTCCGCATCCATCTCCACCACCGGCGCCTGCGGCTGCCAGCGCCAGCGCACCGCGCGCTTCTGGCCCTGCGCATTGGTGAACCAGAAGCTGTTGACGCTGTTGAAGGTGGTGTCGGCCCAGCTGCTGGTCCACGGCGCCGTCTTGGCCCACTGCTGGAAGGCCTGCGCACTGGGGTACTTCGCCAGCACCGCAGCCATCTTCTGCGGGTCGGGCTTGCCGGTGGCCGGGTCGGGAATGGAAGCGCGGGTCTGCTCGTAGAACGCCTCGGCGCTGGGCACCGCGAAGAACGGGAAGCTGTTCATCGCCATGCGCCATTCCTGCCCATCATCGCTGACCATCTGCACCGCGAGGCTGCGCACGCGTGCAGTGTTGTCGGCGCCGTACGGGTCGCCGCCGCCGATCGACAGGCGGCCCATCACCGGCACGCGGCGCTGCGAGAACACCCGTGCACTGGAAAGGGTGCGGGCCTGCGCACTGGGTTCGAACCAGCCGCTCACGCAGATGCCCTTGCTGTGCGCGCGGCGGAAGCCCGGGTGGGCCGGGCCGGTGGCCTCGATGGTATCGGTGAAGCGCTGCGCGGTGAGGCGGTTTCCAATCCAGCCGGCCAGCCAGGCAAAGGCCAGCGCCACGGTACCCAGGATGAGTGCGATCAGCGCGATCCAGAGCAGGGGGGAATGCTTGCGCGGTGTGCCCGGCGTCTGGCCGGCACGGGTGTAGCCGAAGAGCGACATGGTCGGAGTCCTGCCTTCACGGAGCGTGTGGGTGGTCGACCCACACATCCTCGCAGAACCCTCCCAGGCTCGGTATTCAAATTTTCGTCAAGTTTGCCGGGGACGGCGTGCCGACCAAGGTCGGCACCCACCCGATCAGCTGTAGCGCGCCTTCAGCATCGCCCACGCCGAGCGCAACGCCAGCGCTTCGCCACCGGCCGGACGGCCCGGGCGTTCGCCGTCGTTCCAGGCGTACACGTCCAGGTGCGCCCAGCGCTGGCCGTCTTCCAGGAAGCGTTCCAGGTACAGCGCGGCGGTCACCGAGCCGGCCATGCGCGAACCGGCGTTGGCCAGGTCGGCAATGCCGCTGCTCAGGTAGCGCAGGTAAGGGCGCCACAGCGGCATGCGCCAGACCGGGTCGCGGGTCGCGTCACCGGCCTGCAGCCACTGCTGGGCCACCGTGTCATCGTTGCTGAAGAGCGCTGGCAGATCCGGGCCCAGTGCGATGCGCGCGGCACCGGTGAGGGTGGCGAAGTCCAGCACCAGGTCCGGCTTCTGCTCACCGGCGAAGGTCAATGCGTCGCACAGGATCACGCGGCCTTCGGCGTCGGTGTTGTCGATCTCCACGCTCAGGCCCTTGCGGGTGGCGATCACTTCACCCGGGCGGAACGCCTCCGGACCGATCGCGTTTTCCACCGCCGGCACCAGCAGGGTCAAACGTACCGGCAGCCCGCGTGCCATCACCAGGCCGGCCAGGGCCAGCGCATGCGCGGCGCCGCCCATGTCCTTCTTCATGTTGCGCATGCCGTCGGCCGGCTTGATGTCCAGGCCGCCGGTGTCGAAGCAGACGCCCTTGCCGACCAGCACCAGCGACGGATCGGTGTCCTTGCCCCAGCGCAGCACCACCAGACGCGGCGCGCGGTGCGATGCGCGGCCCACGGCGTGGATGGCCGGGAAGTTGTGCTTCAGCAGTTCGTCACCGGTGATCGCCTCGACCTGCGCGCCGTGCGCAGCGGCCAGGGTGCGGGCAGCGTCTTCCAGCTGCTGCGGGCCCATATCTTCGGTGGGAGTGTTGACCCAGTCGCGCACGCGCAGGCTGGCGGTGATCAGGTCGGCCACCTCGCCGGTCGGCGCGGCTACCAGTTGCGCCGGTGCGCGGTGGCGCTTGCGGTAGCGGTCGAAGCGGTAGCTGCCCAAGCCCCAGCCCAGCTGCAGCAGCGCCTGTTCGGCGGCCGGCAGTTCGTTGGCCAGCTGCCACACGCTGCCTTCCGGCAGGGCGTGCGGGGCATGCGAATAGCTGTAGGCATCGGCGCGATCACCCACACCGATCACCGCTCCGGACAGGCCATCGGCGCCGGGCAGCAACGCCGTGGTGAAGGCACCGGCGGTGAAGCCCTGCGATGCCAGCCAGGCCTGGGTGGCGGCCGGTTGGCCGTCCTTCCAGGCGGCGAACTGCTCGCGGTCCAGCACGTACAGCGGCAGCGCTGCGGCGGTGTCGGCAGTGAAACCAGTGATCTCGCTCATGCGTCAGGTACTCCGGAGTGCGGCGGCGTCGAGGTTGGCATCCAACCAGTCGGCCAGGCCGGTGAGGGTGTCGAACTGCAGGTCCGGCTGCAGCTGCGGATGGGTCCAGGTGGCTGCCTCGCGGTTGATCCAGCACCCGCGCAGGCCGGCGGCAATCGCCCCGGCCACGTCCATGTCGGCATGATCGCCGACGTGCAGTACCTGTGCCGGCGCGACACCCAGTCGGGTGCAGGCAGCGTGGAAGATGCTGGCTTCGGGCTTGGCCGCGCCGTGCTCGCGCGCACCCAGCTGGAAGGCGAAATGATGGGCCAGGCCGACCCGTTCCAGGTCGGCATTGCCATTGCTCAGCGCCGCCACCGGAACCCGCGCGGCAATCCGTGCCAGTGCATCGATCGCATCGGGATAGCACTCCACCTGGTTGCGTGCGGCGTAGAACACTTCATACGCAGGCTCCAGCAGATCGAGGCTGGCACCGCTGGTGTGCAGTGCTTCGTGCAGGGTCAGCCGGCGCAGCGCACTCAGGTCGTGGTGGAGGTGCGGATGGGCGTGGTACAGCCGCTCGCGCAGTTCGCGCATCGCCTCCACCGGATACATCGCGGCGGTAGCGGGGCTGTGTTCGCACATCCAGGTGTGCAGGACCTGTTCGATGCGGGCGCCGATCGGAGCGAACGGCCACAGCGTGTCGTCAAGGTCGAGGGTGATGGCTTGGACGGGGAAATTCACCCCGCCATTCTACCCCTGCCCGCGCGGGCTTTCATTCCAGCAGGCGTGCCCAGCCCTGCATGCCGTCCAGGCGTGCCAGCACCAGCTTGATGCACACCAGCAGCGGCACCGCCAGCAGCAGCCCGATCATGCCCCAGGCCCAGCCGAACACCATCAGCGCCAGGATCAGCACCAGCGGCGACAGCTTCATCCGACGGCCCAGCACGATCGGGGTCACCATCTGCCCTTCCAGTGTGTGCAGGCCCAGGTAGGCGGCTGCGGGCAGCAGGGCCTGCAGCGGGTCGCGGAACTCGACGAAGCCCATCAACAGCATCAGCGCCACGCCGATCAGCGGACCCACATACGGCGCAAAATTCAGCAGCGCGGCCACCGTGCCCCACAGCAGCGCTTCCTGCAGGCCGATACCGAGCAGCATCAGCACGCCGGCGAACACCAGCCCGACCAAGGTGTTGATCACGCTGATGGTGAGTACGTAACGCGAGACCTCGCGTTCGATCGAACGCAGGATGTCCGTAGTGAAGCGCTGCTGCTGGCGGTTGGGGAACAGGGCGATCGCCGCGCGCTGCAGGCTCTGCCCGTAGATCATGAAGAACAGCGTCAGCAGCACCACGGCCAACACCGAGGCAGCCAGCCGCGGTGCACGGGTCAGCATGCGGTAGGGGTCGTCGAGCTGGGTGCGGATCACCTGCACCTTGTGGTTGCTGTCACCGCCGGCCACACGGGCGAAGTTTTCCGCCGCCTGGTTGGCCTGCTGCACCGGCTTGGTCAGGTTCTGCACCTGGCGGGCGACCTTGCGCAGCTGCTGCGGTGCTTCCTGCGCCCATTCCATCGCCGGTCCGATCAGCTGCACGGCCAGCGAACCGGTCACGCCCAGGCCCGCACCGAGGATCAACAGCGCGCCCAGCGCGCGCGGGATCCACAGCTTCTGCAGCAGGCGCAGGATGGGATTGCCGACCAGCGCGAAGAACATCGCAAGCAGCACCGGCAGGATGATGTCCTGCGCCGCCCATAGCGTATAGCCCACGGCCAGGGTCGCCAGCACAACCAGCGACATCGGTCCGCGTGGGCGCGACGGGGGCGGCAGCGGTGCCTCGGATGCGTCGTGGCCGGCCGGTGACGGGGACAGGGAGGACTCGCTCATCGACGCATCAGCCGGAAAGGGGAGCGCATTATCCGCCGGCCGCGACCGGCGCGGCGGATTCCAGGGATCAACGTTCGGACAGCTCGGTGGCCGCCTCGGCCGGGCGCGGTTCGCGCAGGTCCGGTTCCGGCTCCGGCTCCGGCACAGCTCGCGCTGCCGCTGCGGGCCGTGCTTCAGCGGCGGAGGCCGCTGCGTGTGCCTGTTCGCTGGCATCGCCGGCTTCTTCGGCCGCATCGTCGGCGGTGGCCGCCGCCTGCGCCGCCATCGCCGTGGCGAACGCCGCCTGCGCACTGGCGAACAGGTTCGAGACCGAACCCACCATCTGCAGCCAGCGCGCACCGTTGACCTTGCCCGGCATTTCCAGCTTGCCGGCAATGAAGCCACCGGCCAGGCCCACTACCACGATGCGTAGTGGCGACCAGCCCTGGCGCCAGACCTGGCCGAGCGTCGACCAGTGGTCCTGGGTCTCGACCAGACGCACGGTTACCACCTGTTCGCAGCGCTTCACCCGACGCTGCAGCGCACCGAACTTCATGGCTTGCCCTCTGGCAGCTCCACATCGGCATCGGGGTCGTCTTCGCTGGGCTCGTCGAACAGGCCCAGGCGGGACAGCTGGCGCCGGGTGGCGTGCATGCCGGTGTGGTGGAAGAAGTAGGACACCCGCCAGATCGCATAACCGGTGACGGCCAGGCTCAGCAGCGAGGTGATCAGCAGTGCCTGCAGCCAGCTCAGGCCCCAGCTTTGCAGCAGCGCGATAAGGGTGGCGGCCATGAGCAGCCAGGCCGACGCACCAAATACGATCGCTACGCCGGCCCAGGCCAGCGCGCGGCCGAAGGCACTGCGTGCCAGCGCGAAGTCGGCCGAGGCCAACCGGCGCAGCGAACGCAGCGAGTGCTTGGCCGAGTCGGCAGCGGCACGACCGGCCGCGCCGACCTGGCGGATGCTCTCATCCAGCGGCGGGGTAGCCGCCGGATCAGGGGCTTGCGCGTTGTCTTCGCTCACGCCGCGGCTTACTTGTCGCTGCTGCCGCGGGCCAGCTTGGCGATGATCCAGCCGGCCGCGAAGGCAACACCGAACGAGGCCAGCGGACGCTCACGGATCAATTCGGCGGCGCTGTCGATCAGGTCCTTGCCCTTGTCCATCAGCGCATCGACCTGCTCCTTGGCGGCGGCACCACCAAACTCGGCAGCGGCCAGGCCGGACAGTGCGCTGTCGGACAGTTCAGCCTTGACGTTGGCCTTGCCGATGCGCAGTTCGTCGGTCGCGGCACCGGTGGCGCCCTTGATCGCACCGCCGGCGGCGCTGGCGGCCTGCTTCAGGTGGGAACCGGCTTCACCCAGGTGTTCCTTCAGGTTCTCGGTATTGGTGGGGCTCATCGAATCACTCCTGTTGCGATGGGGGAACGGCGTCGGCGGTGCCGACCTGGACTGACAGCAATAGCATTGCCGGGGTATAGGGGGTGTTACGGCAGGGCGATCAGCGCATCACGAGCTGGCCCTGCTGCTGGCCGTTGTTGCGCAGCACGCGCACCACCAGGGTCGGCGGGCGTTGCTGGAAGTTGGCGCGCCAACTGGCCAGGTCGGCGAATTCGCCCACGGTGGCGTCGGTGATGATGTCGCCCTGCTGCAGGCCGTTGCTGGCAGCGCGGCTGCCGCGCTTGACCTCGCTGACCAGCACGCCGCCGACACCGGATTGGCGCAGTGACTCGGGCAGGTCGACGAAGGTCGCACCGGTCAGGCGCGGGTCCAGGCTCTCACCGGTGACCGCGCGCGCCTGTTCCTTCAATGTCGCCTTGATCTGCAGTGGCTTGCCTTCGCGGCGTACGTCCAGCGTCATCGCGCTGCCGACGGCCGCCAGGCCTTCCACGTTGTGCAGGGCCTCGGCGCTGTCCACGCGCTGGCCGTTGGCCGACACCACCACGTCGCCCGGCTTCAGCCCGGCTGCGGCGGCGGCCGAGCCGGCCAGCACGCGGGTGATCAGCGCACCGCGGGTTTCGCCCAGGCCCAGGCCCTGCGCGATCTGCGCGGTCAGGTTCTGGCTTTCCACGCCCAGCGTGCCGCGCACCACCACGCCGTGCTTGACCAGCTGGTCGACCACGCTGCGCGCCAGGTTGGAAGGAATCGCCAGGCCCAGGCCGATGTTGCCGGCCATGCTGCCCTGCGGGTTGAAGCTGGCGGTATTGATGCCGACCAGCTGGCCCTGCAGGTCGACCAGCGCGCCACCGGAGTTGCCCGGATTGATCGACGCATCGGTCTGGATGAAGTTCTGGTAGCCCAGCCCGCGGATGCCGCTGCGGCCCACCGCCGAAACGATACCCGAGGTAACGGTCTGGCTGAAGCCGAACGGGTTGCCGATGGCCACCACGAAGTCGCCTACGCGCAGCTGGTCGCTGTTGCCGAGCTTGATGTCGGTCAGGTTCTGCGCCGGGATGCGGATCAGCGCGATGTCGGTGTCACGGTCCGAGCCGAGGAACTCGGCCTTGACCGTGCGCCCGTCCGCCAGTGTCACCTGTACGTCATCGGCGTTGTCGATGACATGGTGGTTGGTCAGCACCAGCCCCTCCTTGGCGTCGATGATCACGCCCGAGCCCAGCGATTCGTTGATGCGTTCCTGTGGGATATCCGGGAACAGGCGGCGGAAGAACGGGTCGTTGAAGAAGGGGTTGCGCACGCGCACCACCTGCTTGGTGTTGACACTGACCACCGCCGGCATTGCCTTTTCCAGCATCGGTGCCAGCGACGGCACCGCCTGACCGGCCACCGAAGCCGGCAAGGCCGCCGTGGTCGGCAACACCGCCGGCAGCGGCGCGGCGTCGGCACGGTTGTCCATGTGGGCATTGATGCCGGTGGCAACGAAGCCACCGAAGGCGGCGGCGATTGCGAGCGTGAGCAGGGTAGGAAGCGGTCGCATGGGAGTCGGTTCGCTGGCGTGGGTGGGGGCGGTACGGCCCTACGGTAGAACAAGCTGAATGAGTGTGTCGCGATCTGGATAAATGCGCCATGAAAACGCCATGCCCGGAACCCGGGCCAGCATCGCTACCGTGGGCCGCAGGCGGCAACGGCGGAGGTTCCTCGCACTGTGCCGACGTCTGCCCAAGCGCGTGGGTATGCAGGCCGATGCTTGCGCAGTTCTGCGCATCCCGATGCCGCGATGCGCCATATCGCATGCCCTTCGCTACGTCCGGGCGGGTGTGCGCACGCAGCCCCTGCCGCTGCCCGCATCGTGCGGCGCAGCACTGAAAAAAAGGGGTTTCCCGTCAACACATCGTACTCGCGAGGGTACCCGACTACACCATTGCCGTCGCATCAGATGCGATTGCTCGTGCGTGCCCCGTTCCACGATCGTCAATGTCGGTATAGCATCGCCCCGTTTTGATACTTAAGGCCCCCAGGAGGGCAACATGAGCAACGGTAATGGTGTGTCGGTCGTGACCGACGCCGTCGAGAACGTCAAAGAAACCGCCACCAACGTTGGCGAGACCATCGCCCACGCTGCCGAAGACGCAGTGCAGTCGGTCAAGAAGACCGTCAAGCGCGCCACCAAGGCTGCCGGTACCCGCGTTGCCAAGGCCAAGAAGGCCGTGGCCAAGGTCGAGAAGACCGTTGCCAAGAAGGCCGAGAAGGCTGCCAAGTCGGTCGGCAAGACTGTTGCCAACGCCAAGAAGAAGCTGGAAGCCGCCAAGAAGAACGCCAAGGCCGAAGCCGCTGCGCTGAAGAATGAAGTGGCCAAGAAGAAGGCGGCTGCAGGCAAGGCTGTGACCAAGAAGGCCGCCGCTGCCAAGAAGACCACCAAGGCCGCCACCAAGGCTGCCGGCAAGAAGGTCGCCACCGCGAAGAAGGCCGCCACCAAGAAGGCTGACGTCGCCAAGAAGGCCGTCGGCAAGAAGACCGCTGTTGCCAAGAAGGCAGTTGGCAAGAAGGTCGCTACCGCCAAGAAGGCCGTGGCCAAGAAGACCGTCGCCGCCAAGAAGGTTGCTGGCAAGAAGGCCGTGGCTGCGAAGAAGGTCGTCGGCAAGAAGGTTGCCGCCACCAGGAAGACCACGGCCGCCAAGAAGGTTGTCGGCAAGAAGGCTGCCGTCGCCAAGAAGGCCGTCGGCAAGAAGACCGCCGCTGCCAAGAAGGTTGTCGGCAAGAAGACCGCCGTTGCCAAGAAGGCA
The DNA here is from genome assembly GCF_036624925.1 of Stenotrophomonas sp. A3_2. Taxonomy (NCBI): domain Bacteria; kingdom Pseudomonadati; phylum Pseudomonadota; class Gammaproteobacteria; order Lysobacterales; family Lysobacteraceae; genus Stenotrophomonas; species Stenotrophomonas sp. A3_2. The sequence continues at coordinate 17,070 of NZ_JAZKVY010000263.1, read as the reverse complement.
GTGGGCAAGAAGGTTGCCGCCGCCCGCAAGACGGTTGCCAAGAAGGCTGCGCCGCTGAAGAAGGTCGCCGCCAAGAAGGCTCCGGCCAAGAAGGCCGTGCGCAAGGTCGCCAAGCGCAAGTAATCGCGCCGTGACCGAAGGCCCTGCCACCCCCGGGTGGTGGGGCCTTTCGCGTTTCAGGGACGCGGTCTGGAGCAGGATGCAGGTTCTTCCTGCTGGAGCCCGGGGCATGCGCGGTATTGACTTCAGTTCCTGGCAGGGCGTGCTGTCCACCTTGGCCGGCCTGGTCCTGATCACCCTGCTGGGCGTGGGCATCCGCCTGCTGGTGATGCAGACCCTGCAGCAGCGCCGCGAGCGCGAGAACCGGCAGATCAACGAACGGCTGCGCACGCTGATGGCGGCCTACAAGACCCTGGGCGGTTCGTTCACCGGCGAACTGGGTGTGGACCCCAGCCATCGCCGTGACCTTCGCCAGCGCGAGGATGCAGAGGGCATTGCCGAGCCCCGCTCGGATCGCGCGCGCCGCATCCGTGATGCCGTGGAAGCGGCGTTGTCGGACATCCTGCTGCTGGGCACCGACGAACAGGTGCGGCTGGCCGCGCGTGCCGCCAATGAACTGGCACAGGGGCGGCCGGTACATACCCATGAACTGGTGGTCTCGCTTCGCGACTTCGTGCGCGAAGCGCTGGATCTGGCGCCGATTCCGACCGACCTGCAGATACCGCCGCAGGGGCCGACCCGGCCGGGTGGCGCCAGTGTCGGCGGCAAGGGCCGCAACGACGGCGACGCCAAGGGCGGTCGTGCGGGTGGAGGAGGTGGCGGTGGCGGAATGGGCGCTGGGATGGGCGGTGTGGGCCTCGGCGCTGGCGCCGCACTGGGCGCCGGCCATGCCGCTGCCAGCGATGAAACGGACGCGCGCTGAGCACGTCCGCCCGGTTCAGCGCGTCAGTTCGTAGATCGGCACGAAGCCGCCGTAGATCATCCGCGCGCCGTCGAACGGCATCGGATTCGTCGCCGGGTCAAACCTTGGGTCTTCCATCATCTTCTTCATGCCGGCGTCGCGGGTCGGCTTGTCCGGCCATTCGATCCAGGAAAACACCACCGTCTCATCCGGCGTGGCTTTCACCGCGCCGAAGAAGTCGGTGGTCTTGCCGTGCGGCACGTCATCGCCCCAGCACTCGACCACGCGCAGCGCGCCGTATTCGATGAAAACGGGATCTCCTGTGCGTGCGTGGGCGAGGAACTTCTCCTTGTTGGCGGTGGGCACCGCCAGGACGAAACCATCGATGTAGCTCATTGCCTGCCTCCGGATGGACCGTGCCGCATGCACGGCCTTCAAGTACCCGACGAACCAGGGCGTCGTGGATCGACATCCTGCAACCGGCAGTCGTTGTGCCGATGAAATGCACGCGCGCCGCGCGCGTATGCCAGAAACAGCCTGAATCAAGCCAGAAAATTCAGCAATGCGAAGACCGCTGTTTTCAGGGAGCGTTGTGGCGAATAACGGAGAATTTACATTCCCGATGCGATGGCGCCTTGGCGCTGCTGCACACCATAAGAAAGTAAAGGTGTACCCCCATGAAGAATTCGCTGATTGCTCTGGCCCTGGCCGCTGCCCTGCCGTTCACCGCCTCGGCTGCTGAGAACCTGTCGTACAACTATGCCGAAGCCGACTACGCCAAGACCGACATCGATGCGTTCAAGGCCGACGGCTGGGGCGTGAAGGGCTCGTACGGCTTCCTGCCGAACTTCCACGCTTTCGGTGATTACAGCCGCCAGGAAATCGACCACACCAACATCAAGCTGGACCAGTGGAAGATCGGCGCCGGCTACAACGTTGAAATCGCCCCGACCACCGACTTCGTTGCTCGCGTTGCCTACCAGAAGCGCGACCAGAAGCACGGCCTGGACTTCAACGGCTACAGCGCTGAAGCCGGTATCCGCACCGCCTTCGGTGCCCACGCCGAAGTCTACGGCATGGTCGGCTACGAAGATTTCTCGAAGAAGCACGGCATCAATCCGGAAGGCCAGTGGTACGGCCGCCTGGGTGGTCAGGTCAAGCTGAACCAGAACTGGGGCCTGAACGGCGAGCTGAAGATGAACCGCGACGGCGACAAGGAATACACCGTCGGCCCGCGCTTCAGCTGGTAATTGCTTCCTCGGCGCGCCTGCGCGCTGAAGATGCCTCGACAGGCCCGGCTCATGCCGGGCCTGTTGCGTTGTGACGACCCGAAACCGCAGCTGAGCATGTTCCGAGGCCGCTGCTGCGTTGCAATAAATTGGATTCCGCTGCTCCCGGCGCGGCCCTACGGTGGGCACTTCGTATCGTCGGATCCATGTGATGCCGCCTGCCGTTCCCGCTCTGCCCCTCGATCGGCCCCGCCGCCTGGCAATGCTGGCGCCGCATCCCGTGCTGCGTCTGGGGGTGGAGGTGGTGCTTTGCCAGCACGGTGGCGTGCAGGTCTGTGGCAGCTTCACCCGCGAAGCTGATCTGCTCGATCTGCTGCAGCGCCAGCCGGATGGCATCGACCTGCTGCTGATCGACCTGCTGGCGCCCTATGGTCCCGAACAGGGCCTGTCCCTGTTGCGACTGTTGTCGCGGCGCTGGCCGCTGCTGCCGGTGCTGGTGCTGTCTGCGCACTGCAATGCCAGCATGGTGACCATGGCGATGCAGGCCGGCGCGCGCGGCTTCCTGTCAAAGGGAACCACGCCGGCGATGCTGCGGCGCGCGGTGGAGGTACTGGCCCGTGGCGGCCGCTTCGTGCCCCCGGAGCTGCGCACGCAGTTGAACCGATCACGCATGCGGCGCACACCGGCGCCGGTGCTGACGCCCTTGAGCCGACGTGAGCGCGAGGTGCTCCGGCTGGTCCTGCAGGGCTGCACCACCGGGGAGGTGGCGCGGCGCTTCGGGCGCACGGCCAGTACGGTCAGCACGCAGAAGCGGACGGCGTACGAGAAGCTGGGCATTCACAGCGATGGTGAGCTGTTCCGCATCCGGCACCTGCTCGAATGCGGATGAGCGGGCTTACTCGCCCTGGTACTGCTTCTCTTCCACCAGGGCCGAACCGGCCACGCGGTTGATCTCGTTCTTCACCTGCACGCGCTCGCCATTGGTGCCGTAGACACCGCGTGCCAGCTGGATGAAGCCATCGTCGAACACCTGGGCCGCTTCCTTGTCGCGCAGCTGGTCCTGGATGTCCCACATGCGCTCGTTGATTGCCTTCAACTGCTGCTTCAGCACGGCCAGCGCCGGCTGAGCCTGCAGCTGCTGCTGCAGCAACGGCAGCAGGCCGTCCAGCTCGGTGCGCACGTTGCTCAGCTTGGCCGCATCGTCGATGCGTTCGGCCTTGATCTCGAGAATGGTGATCTTGTCGATCAGCTCGCCGATCGATACCGGGGTCAGGATGGCGTCCACGCGGTTGGTTCTCTGGAAACAGGGCACCATGATACCGCGCTGCCGGCATGTGGCCCCGATCACGGGATTTACGCCGAATTTGCGCCACGGCCCCGGCAGCACCCTCGATCCGTTACGGCCACCGCCTCGACACTGCGTTCCCGGCGGCATAACCGCCTTCGACGAGGAACACAGTGCAGTGAACAGCAAGGGGATGATGGCGGCGGTGGTGGCCGCCCTGGCAGGGCTGCTCGGGATCGGCAGCGCGCAGGCACAGTTACAGGTCAGTGGCAGTGCGGCGTTGACCAGTGACTACGTGTGGCGTGGCAGCTCGCAGAGCGACGGCGACCCGGCGGTGCAGGCGGGTGCGAAGGTTTCGATCCCATCGGGTTGGTACGCCAGCGTGTGGGGCTCCAACGTTTCGTTCAAGCCGGACAATGGCGCGCGCAGCGAGTTCGACCTGGTGGCCGGCTGGTCCGGTGCGCTGGCCCCGGACTGGACACTGGATGCCAACCTGACCCGCTACATGTACCCGGGCACCGGCCGCGCGCTGGACTGGACCGAACTCAACACCACAGTGAGCTGGAAGCAGCGCGCCTGGTTGCAGGTCGCCCATTCCAACGATGCGTTGGCCGGTGGCCATCGCGGTACCTACGCCCAGCTGGGTGTGCGTGTGCCGCTGCACGAACGCGTCCGCCTGGAAGCGGCGGTGGGCAAGTACTGGCTGGCCACCGCGCAGGGCCCGGACTACCTGCATGGGCAGCTCAGTGCCATTGCCACGCTGGCCCCGGCATGGGAGCTGCGTGCCACCGTGCATGACACCGACAGTGCGGCCAAGCGCCTGTTCCCGGGCAATGCCGGTGGACGATGGGAGCTGGCGCTGCAGGGCAGTTTCTAGTCGGCCACCGAGGCCTGGCGCGCACGCAGCGCGCCGGGCAGCCACAGCAGCAGGGCCAGCACCGCCACCGCAGCACCGGCTACGCAGACGCCGGTCCAGCCGAAGCGCTGGTAGACCTGCGCCGACAGCAGCGAACCCAGCGAACCGCCGATGAAGTAGCCGGTCATGTAGCCGGCATTGAGGCGGTTGCGCGCTGCCGGTTGCAGTGCATAGATCAGGTTCTGGTTACTGACGTGCAGCAGCTGCGCGGCCAGGTCCAGCACCACCACGCCGACCAGCAGCGCCAGCAACGAGTGGGCCGACAGCCCCAGTGGCAGCCACGAGAGCAGCAGCAGCGCCAGCGCGATGGCGGTAGCACGCCCGGTCTGACCACGGTCTGACATGCGGCCGGCCAGGCCGGCCGCCAGCGTGCCGGCCGCGCCGACCAGCCCGAACAGGCCGATGGTGGCGTCGCTGTAGGCATACGGCGGCTGTGCCAGCAGGAACGCCAGTGGCGTCCAGAAGATCGCGAACATGGCGAAGCTGCAGGCGCCCAGCAGCGTGCGCTGGCGCAGCACCGGTTCCTGCACTAACAGCACGCCGATCGAGCGCAGCAATGCGAAGTAGCCAAGGCCGGCGCTGTGGTGGAAGCGCGGCAGGCCGCGCTGCAATGCCAGTGCGGTCAGCACCAGGGTGGCAGCGGCGATCGCGTACACCAGGCGCCAGTCGCCCAGGCTGGAAAGCAGGCCGGCCACGGTACGTGCCAGCAGGATGCCCAGCAGCAGGCCGCTCATCAACGTGCCGACCACGCGACCGCGATGTTCCGGCGCGGCCAGCGTGGCCGCGAACGGCACCAGCACCTGGGCGACCACGGAGAACAGGCCGGTGATCGCGGTGCCCGCCAGCAGCCAGGCCAGCGACGGCGCACAGGCACTGATCACCAGCCCGCCGGCGGACAACAGGCTCATCACCACGATCAGGCGCCGGCGTTCGAACAGGTCTCCCAGCGGCACCAGCAGGATCAGTCCGGCGGCATAGCTCAGCTGCGCGGCGGTGACCACCATGCCGACCTGGCCGAACGGCACACCGAAGGCATCGGCAATGGTATGCAGCAGTGGCTGCGCATAGTAGTTGCTGGCCACGGCCACGCCGGTGGCGACCGACATCAGCAGCACCTGCCAGCGGTGCAGGGGGGGGAGGGACGGACTCACGCGGTATTCCACAAAGCGGGGTGCACAGTGTCCGCCTGCTGCGACCATGATGGAAATGAATCATCATCATCCATGCCATCTGGAAACGAGATAGCTGGATGAATCTCAAGCAGCTCGAATTTGCCGTCGCCCTGGCCGAAGAGGGCAATTTCACCCGTGCCGCCGAACGCTGCCACGTGGTGCAGTCCGCGTTGAGCCACCAGATTGCCTACCTGGAGCAGGAACTGGGCACGCCGCTGTTTGAACGCCTGCCGCGCCAGGTACGGGTGACGGCGGCCGGTGAGGCGCTGCTGGTGCACGCACGCCAGGTGCTGGCCAGCCTGCGCCACCTGCGCGCTGACGTGGCCGCGGTGAGTGGCGAGGTGCGTGGCCTGCTGGCGATCGGGCAGATTTCCTCGCTGACCGGCATCGACGTGGTGGCGATGCTGGCAGCCTTCCAGCAGGCGCACCCGCAGGTGGAGTTCCAGCTGCGGGTGGACAAGAGCGAGGATCTGATCGCGCAGGTGCAGTCGCGTGAATTGGACGTGGCACTGGTGGGGTTGGCGCCCTCGGCCGGCCTGGACGGGGTCTGCCACCAGATGCTGCAGGAAGAAGACCTGGTGGCGGTGCTGGCGCCGTCGCACCGCTTGGCCCGGCGCAAGCGGCTGCCCTTGACCGAACTGCAGGATGAAGCGCTGGTCGACTTCCCGCGAGGCACCGGTGCGCGGCGGCAGACCGACGATGCCTTCGCCGCCGCCGGCCTGCCGCACACGGTCCGCTTCGAGGTCAACCTGATGGAACTGGTCGAGCGCTTCGTCCGCCATGGGCTGGCGGTCGGCATCGTGCCGGCGTTGATCGCCGAAGGCTTTGAAGGCGTGGTGCGGATTCCGCTGCAGCCGACCCCGACCCGCCGCGTGCACCTGGTCTGGCAGCGGCTGCCGACACCGGCGGCGCGGGCGTTCGTCGAAGCCGTGCTCAGCCGCGCAGGCGCAGGCTCAGGCCCTTGAGGAAGTTGCGCAGCATCTGGTCCAGGCAACGCCGGTAGTTGGCGTGCCCGGGTTGGCGGAACAGTGCGCCCACTTCCGACTTGGAGACATTGAAACCGGCGCTGGCGAAGATCTCCATCAGATCGACGTCGCGCAGCTGGAACGCCACGCGCAGCTTCTTCAGCACCAGGTTGTTGTCGATGCGGGTCTCCACCGCGCGCTGCGGCTGGTTCTCGTCGCGACCGCGCAGGTGCACGATCAGGCCATCGAGGAAGTGCGCCAGCGCGCTGTCGCTCATCGCCTCGAAACCGGCTTCGTCCTCGCGGCGCAACCAGGCCTTCACCTGCTCGGTCTCCACGGCAAAGGCCGGGTCGGCCATCTGGCACAGGGCCACCACGTGGTGGTCGCCCAGGTCCAGGGAGTAGCGCACGCTGCGCAGGACATCATTGTTGATCATGGTCCAATTGTAGCGGCCCCTGGCGTGTCACCGGAGTGTCATCGAACTGCAGCATCGTGGGCACTCGTTCGCTGAGACCCTTGCATGCGCCGGTATCTGTTTTCCGCACTGCTGCTCGCCAGCAGCTTCGCTGCCTTCGCCCAGGACCGCTTCGTACCCGTCGAGCGGCGCCTCAGTGCATCCCAACTGGCCGAGGTCGGGCTCAATCCAGCGCAGTTGCAGGCACTGAACCGGGTACTGCGCGAGGCAGAGCGCGCGGCCACCGGGCCGACGGCAGCGGTGGCCCCCGCCGCTGCGCCGCTGCCTGCCAATGTGCCGGCACCGGCAGCAATGCATCTGGGCCTGGAAGAAGGACCGATCAATGCACGCGTGGTCGGAGAGGTCGCAGGCTGGCAGCCCGGCACGCTGTTCGCCCTTGATAACGGCCAGCAATGGCAGGTGATGAAGGGGCAGATGAAGCTGCGCAAGGTGCTGCAGTCGCCGCAGATCGCCGTTGTTCCAGGAATTGCCGGGCGCTGGTTCCTGCAGGTCGACGAAGACCTGCCCAAGGCCCGGGTATTCCGCGTGCGCTGAGCCGCGCACGCCTCGGGCGTGGTCAGCCGGCATCGGCAACGCAGGGGCGGGCCGACGGTGCCAGAATGGGCGTCCGGTTTTTCCCCCTGGAGTTGCCTGATGACCCGCACTGTCCTGATTACCGGAGCCACGTCCGGCTTCGGCGCCGCCGCCGTCCACCGCTTCGCCCAGGCCGGGTGGAAGGTGATCGCCACCGGCCGCCGCGGCGAACGCCTGCAGCCGCTGGTCGAGCGCTACGGCAAGGACGTGGTTCACGCCGCCGCCTTCGACATCCGCGATCCGGTGGCAATGGAGGCGGCCCTGCTGGCACTGCCGCCTGCGTTCGGCCAGATCGATCTGCTGGTCAACAACGCGGGCCTGGCACAGGGCACCGCGCCGGCACAGAGCGCCAAGCTGTCGGACTGGACCACGATGATCGACACCAACATCACCGCGCTGGTGACCTTGACCCATCGCCTGCTGCCGCAGCTGGTGGAGCGCAAGGGCGCGATCATCAACATCTCGTCGGTGGCCGGCGTCTACCCGTACCCGGGTGGCAACGCCTACGGTGGCACCAAGGCCTTCGTCAGCCAGTTCTCGCTGGGCCTGCGTTCGGACCTGCACGGCACCGGCGTGCGCGTGACCACGATCGAGCCGGGTATGGCTGAAACCGAGTTCACCGTGGTGCGTACCCATGGCGACCAGGCGGCATCGGACAAGCTCTATACCGGCGCCAACCCGATGACCGCTGAAGACATCGCCGAACAGATCTTCTGGGTGGCCAGCCTGCCGCCGCACCTGAACATCAATCGCCTGGAGCTGATGCCGGTCAGCCAGTCCTTCGCCGGTTTCCAGGTCGCCCGCGAAGGCTGACGGTCGTCTGTAGAGTCGAGCCATGCTCGACTCTACAGAAACGAAAAAGCCGGGCATTGCCCGGCTTTTTCGTTCACAGCGGCAGGCTTATTGTGCCTTGATCGCCATCGCCTGCAGGCCGGTGCCATCCAGCTTCTGCTTGGCCTCGGACAGTTCGCCGGCGCTCCCATACGGTCCCATACGCACGCGGTACACGGTCTTGCCGTTGATCTGCGCCGATTCCACGCGTGCCGCCAGGCCCATCATCGCCAGCTTGGCCTTGGTCGCCTCGGCATCGCCGGAGGCACCGAACGCACCGGCCTGCAGGATGTAGCGGGCGTTGTCGGCGGCAGCCGGTGCAGCAGCTGCCGGAGTACCGGTCGCTGCCGGTGCGGCTTCCGCACGTGCTGCAGGCGTGGCCGCGGCGTTGCTGGTCGACGCCGTTGGGGTGCCGGCTGCAGGCGTTGCCGCCGCCGGGCGTTCGCTCAGCGGTGCCGGCAGCGGACGGCTGGTCGCGGTCACCGGGGCGGTGCTGGCCACGCTGGCCGTGGCTGTGGGTGCTGGCGCCGCGGGCGGCGGAACCGGCTTGCCTTCCAGTGCAGCCTGCGCGCGCTGCGCTTCGGCCCTGGCCCGGCGCTGGTCTTCGGCACGCGCGCTGGCGGCCAGTTCGGCGTCGGACATTTCAACTTCCTTGCCCGGCAGCAGGGTGTAGAAGTCGTACTGGGTCGCGGCCGGCTTTTCCGGCTCGGCCGGCTTCGGCGTAGCCGGCTGTGCGGCCGGCTGGGTGCCGACATCGCTGTCGGCGTCAGCGACCGGGGCCGGTTGCGCGTTCGGGTTCGGCTGCGGTCCGGCGCGAAGGAAGCCATCGCCTTCGCCCTTGAACAGGTTCGGCGCCGCCAGGAACACCACGGCCGCAATCGCCACGCCAGCGACCAGCCACACCCATCCGGGTGTGCCCTGGCTGCTGCTGTTGCGTCGTGCCTGGTTTTTGCCGCGTCGTGCTGCCATGGGTACTGCGTCTCCTGATGCTTACATTTTTTCCGGGGCGCTGACGCCCAGGAGGTCGAGGCCGTTGGCCAGCACCTGGCGGGCAGCGCAGGCCAGGGTCAGCTTGGCGTTGCGATCGGCGGCATCTTCCACCAGTACCGGCGTCCCGTGATACCACGTGTGGAACGCGTGCGCCAATTCACGCAGGTACTGCGCCACCAGATGCGGCTCCAGCGCCACGCCGGCCGCCTCCACCACTTCCGGGTACCGCGAGATCTCGTTCATCAGCAGCAGCGAAGCGTCGTCGGCCAGGCGGCCGAGGTTGGCCAGGCCATCAGCCTGTTCATACACCAGCCCCTTCTCCTGCGCCTGGCGCAGCAGGCTGCAGACGCGGGCATGCGCGTACTGCACGTAGAACACCGGGTTGTCGTTGCTCTGCTGGCGGGCCAGGTCGATGTCGAAGGTCAGCTGCGAATCGGGCTTGCGCGCGATCAGGAACCAGCGGGTGGCATCGCGGCCGGCTTCCTCGATCAGGTCACGCAGGGTGAAGTAGCTGCCGGCACGCTTGGACAGCTTCACTTCCTCGCCGCCACGCATGACGGTGACCATCTGGTGCAGCACGTACTCCGGCCAGCCCTGCGGGATGCCCACTTCCATCGCCTGCAGGCCGGCGCGCACACGCGCCAGCGAGCCGTGGTGGTCGGCACCGAGTTCGGTGATCGCGCGCTCGTAGCCGCGCTGCCACTTGGACAGGTGGTAGGCCACATCCGGCACGAAGTAGGTGAAGGTGCCGTCGGACTTGCGCATCACGCGGTCCTTGTCGTCACCGAAGTCGGTGCTGCGCAGCCACAGCGCGCCACCTTCTTCATAGGTATGACCCGACGCCTGCAGCTTGGCCACCGCTTCGGCTACCTTGCCGTCGGCGTACAGCGAGCTTTCCAGGAAATAGATGTCGAAGTCGACGCCGAACGCGGCCAGGTCCAGGTTCTGCTCGTTGCGCAGGTAGGCCACGGCGAAGCGGCGGATCGCCTGCATGTCGTCCGGGTCCTTGGCGCCGACCACGGTGCTGCCTTCCAGGTCGACGCTGGCGCCGGCCATGTAGGCGCGTGCGACGTCGGCGATGTACTCACCGCGGTAGCCACCTTCCGGCCAGCCGTCCTGGTCCGGCGCGATGCCCTTGATCCGTGCCTGGGTGGACAGCGCCAGGTTCTCGATCTGCACGCCGGCGTCGTTGTAGTAGAACTCACGCTTGGCGTTCCAGCCGTTGGCATCGAGCACTCGCGCCACGCAGTCGCCAATGGCCGCCGCGCGGCCATGGCCGACATGCAGCGGGCCGGTCGGGTTGGCCGACACGTACTCCACGCCCACCGTGCGGCCATTGCCGGACAGGTTGCGGCCGTAGTCGTGGGCTTCCTTGATGACCGACGCGGCTTCACGCTGGTACGCGGCCGGGGCCAGGTGGAAGTTGATGAAGCCGGGGCCGGCGATCTCGACCTTGCTGAGGTCCTCGCTGCGCGGCAGCGCCTCGACCAGCGCCTGCGCCAGTGCGCGCGGATTGCTGCGCGCGGCCTTGGCCAGCAGCATCGCGGCGTTGGTGGCGAAGTCGCCGTGGTCGCGGGTCTTCGGGCGCTCGACCACGAAGTCCGGCGGCAGGGAGTCGGCGGGCAGGGTGCCATTGGCGCGCAAGGCTTCGATGCCTTGGCTGATCAGGGCGCGGAGGAGATTTTTCACGAGGCCTGCTGTGAGAATGAGCGGCGGAATCGCCCATTTTAGCGCATGTACCCGCGCCCACGCTGACCAGAATATGCCTGCGGGGGCGGCCGGTGGCGCCTGAAGGGGGCGCGCTCAGCCGAACAGCCGAGGCTGGGGCGGGGACAGCAGGCCCCGTTCAGCAAATGAAACGGGACGGCCCTCGCCGACCACGAAGTGGTCCAGCAGGCGCACGTCCACCATCGCCAGCGCCTGCTGCAGTTCATCGGTGATGCGGGTATCGGCGCTGGACGGTTCAGGGTCGCCCGAAGGATGGTTGTGGCTGAGGATTACCGCCGCCGCGTTGTGCAGCAGGGCACGCCGGACCACCTCGCGGGGGTAGACCGGCGCGGCGTTGATGGTGCCGTGGAACAGTTCCTCGCAGGCGATCAGGCGGTGGCGGTTGTCCAGGAACAGGGCCATGAAGATCTCCCGTGCCTGCCCTCGCAGGCGGTGCTGCAGATAGCGGCCGACCGCCGCCGGATTGTTACCAACCGCCTCGCCGTGCTCCAGCTCAGCCGCCAGGTAGCGATGGGCCAGTTCCAGCCCGGCAGCCAGCGTACAGCTGCGCGCCGGGCCCAGCCCGGGCAAGCGGGCCAGTTCGCCCGCGGGACGGTCGAGCAGCACCCGCAAGGGGCCATGCGCCTGCAGCAGGTCGCGCGCGGTCTGCACGGCATCACGGCCGCCGAAGCCGGAGCCGAGGAACAGGGCCAGCAGCTCGGCGTCGGAAAGTGCCGTGGGCCCGCGCGCGATCAGCTTCTCGCGAGGGCGTTCCTGTTCGGGCCAGTCATGGATGGGCATGCCTGCATCATCGCCAGCTTCGGCGGCGTCTCCCATCGGGGCTTGCCGCGGGCCCGGGTCGGTCGATACCTCAGTCGCGCCGGGTCTGCAGGTAGTCGAACAGTTCCTGGTTGTTCTGCAGCCCCAGCTTGCGCTTGGCTTCGGCCTTCTGCCGGCTGATGGTCTTCGGGCTGCGCCCACAACGCTTGGCGACTTCGTTCACGTTGAGGCCGATCGCCAGCAGATCCAGCACTTCCTTCTCGCGTGCCGACAGCGGTGCCGGTTCGCGCGGGAAGAGCAGGTCGCGGGCCTGCAGGTGATGGCGCAGCTGCTGGGAGACGAATACGTGCCCGGCCAATGCGGCGTTCAGCGCCTGGGGCAGCTCGGCAAAATCGGCGCACTTGTCGACCAGGCCACTGATGCCCTCCCGCAGCAGGCCGTCCAGCAGGCCGGGATGGCGGGCGCCGGTGAGCACCACCACCGGCAGGCCAGGGCGACGCACGCGCAGCGCGTCGATCAGCTCCGGACCGTCCGGGCCGGCACCCGGCATCGACAGGTCGGTCAGGACTGCATCGCAGTCGTGGCGGTCCACCAGGTCCAGCAGCTGGGCGCCGTCACGCGCACTGCCGACGATGTCCATCAGGTAGGTCTGCAGCACGATGGCGATGCCATGCAGGACCACGGGATGGTCGTCGGCAATGATGATGCGTGGACGCACGCGGTTCCTCGAAGATCGAACAGGCCACGGCGGGCGGCAGCCAATGCCTGATTCTGCAAAAGCGCAGGCCCCTGGAGGTATAGGAAAGGTCCGAAACCGATACCGGGTGAATGCCGGGTCAATGCAGGCGGGCTCCATCTGCTGATAGCCGCCCGCTATGTGCACCGGGCACCGGGACATTACCGACCTTCGGGTAAGCTAGCGCCCTCGTTTGCACAGGAATTCCAGGTGGCTGACTCCCCCAACGCTTCTCCCGCGCCGGCCCGCGCGCTGGAAGGTCAGAAACTGCTGTTGTGCGTCGGAGGCGGGATCGCGGCCTACAAGGCCTTGGAACTGGTGCGGCGCCTGCGCGACGCCGGTGCCCAGGTGCAGGTGGCGATGACTGCCGGTGCCCAGCAGTTCGTCACTCCGCTCAGCTTCCAGGCGCTGTCCGGGCAGCCGACCCGCACCACGCTGTGGGACAGCGCCGCCGAACAGGCCATGGGCCATATCGAACTGGCGCGCTGGGCCGATCGCATCGTGGTCGCCCCAGGTACCGCCGATCTGCTCGCGCGGCTGGCCCAGGGCCACGCCGATGACCTGGTCAGCACCCTGTGCCTGGCCAGCACCGCGCCGCTGACGATCTGCCCGGCGATGAACCACCGCATGTGGCTGCATCCGGCCACCCAGGCCAACATCGCCCTGCTGCGCCAGCGCGGCGCGCAGGTGATCGGCCCGGTCGACGGTCCGCTGGCCGAAGGCGAATCCGGTCCGGGTCGTCTGGCCGAGCCCGGCGACATCGTCGCCGCGCTGGCGGCCAATGGCAGTGCTGCAGCGGCGGTTGCCGCACCGGAAACCCACGCGCTGCAGGGCCTGCGCCTGCTGATCAGCGCTGGCCCGACCTATGAAGACATCGATCCGGTGCGCTACGTCGGCAACCGCAGCAGCGGCAAGATGGGCTTTGCCCTGGCTGCGGCCGCCGCGACGATGGGCGCCCAGGTGGTGCTGGTCAGCGGCCCGGTGCAGCTGCCGACGCCTCCCGGCGTGCAGCGTGTGGACGTGCGCTCGGCCGCGCAGATGCGTGATGCCGTGCTGAAGTCGTTGCCGGCCGACATCTATATCGGTGCCGCTGCGGTGTCCGACTACACACCGCGCCAGGTTGCACCGCAGAAGCTGAAGAAGACCGCCGAGAGCCAGTCGCTGGTGATCGAGCTGGTGCGCACGCCGGACATCCTGGCCGAAGTTGCCGCGCAGACGCAGTCGCTGAAGCTGGTGGTCGGCTTTGCCGCCGAAACCCACGACGTGGAGAAGTATGCGCGTGGCAAGCTGGTCGACAAGCGCCTTGACCTGGTGATCGCCAACCAGGTCGGCATCAGCGGCGGTGGTTTCGAGAGCGACAACAATGCCGCCACTGCCTTCTGGCAGGACGGTGAACAGGTATTCCCGGCCACCTCCAAGCGCGAGCTGGCCGAACAACTGCTGGCGCTGATCGCGCGGAGACTCCAGGCATGACCCAGGCTTTCACTTCCCAACCCCTGCAGGTCAAGCTGCTCGATCCGCGCTTTGGCGACAGCTGGCCGCTGCCGGCCTACGCCACCGAAGCCAGCGCCGGCATGGACCTGCGCGCGGCGCTGGATACCGCGCTGACCCTGCAGCCGGGCGACACCGCGCTGGTGCCCAGTGGCCTGGCCATCCACATCGGCGACCCGCACCTGTGCGCGGTGATCCTGCCGCGTTCGGGGCTCGGCCACCGCCACGGCATCGTGCTCGGCAATGGCACCGGCCTGATCGACGCCGACTACCAGGGACCGCTGCTGATCAGCGTCTGGAACCGCGGCCGCGAGGCGTTCACCATCGAGCCGGGTGATCGCATTGCGCAGCTGGTGGTGGTGCCGATTGCCCGCGTCAGCCTGCAGGTGGTGGATACTTTCACCGACAGCGTGCGCGGAACGGGTGGATTCGGCCATACCGGGGTGCGTTGACAGGGGACATCGATGAGCGGCATCGGGGAAGGACAGCGGGGACGGTCGTTGGGACGCAGTGCACCACTACTGGGGGTGCTGCTGGTCCTGCTGGCCGGCTGGTTCGGATGGAGCGCGGTGCAGCAATGGCGCCAGGAGGCCAACGGCCAGGCGCTGGAAGCTGCGCGCGACCAGGCTGTGCAGGGCCTGCAGGAGGCCGCCGCCGGCCAGCTGAAGCAGCTGCAGCAGCAGCTGAAGAACGAGCGCGTGCAGCAGGCGCTGCAGGCCGGCGATGCCGCTGCGGCGGCACTCGCGGTCCGCGAGAGCTGGACCGGCGTCGAGCATGCTGAAGTGCTGACCGCCGATCTGGCCAATGCCTACGCCGACCCGGCCACGTTCGGCTATGCCCGCCTGGCGTTGCTGGAAGGAGCGCTTGCCGAGGCCGGCCCCAGCCTGCGCGTGGTCCGCGATGGGGGTGGCAATCGTCTTGGCCTGGCGGCACCGGTGCCGCTGGGCAGCCTGGGCCCGGCAGTGCTCTACGTGCGCCAGCCATTGCTGCGCCTGACCTCGCCGCTGGACCAGGTGAGTGCGCCATCGGCCGGTTTCCTTGGCCTGCGCCAGGGCGCGCATGACCTCGTCGCCCTGGGCGATGCCAGCCTGGCCGAAAGCGCCGAAGTCCTCGCGCGGCCGATCCCGGGTACCCCGTTGCGGCTGGTGGCCGCGGTACCCAATATCGAACCCGGTCCGCTGGGCCTGGGTTCGCTGGCCAGCGCCATCGTTGCGCTGCTGCTGGCGTTCATCGCCGTGCTGCTGGTGGTGGGTCGCGGCCGCCTGCCGAAGACGCTGCCGCTGCCGCGGCGTGCGGCCGTGGCGGAAGCGGATCATGGCCCGACCCTGAGCGAGAGCCTGCAGATGGCGCCGCCGCCGGTGGCCGGGGCCAGCACCACTGAAAGTGCACCGCCGCCCCCGCCGCCGGTTCCGGCCGAGGAACTGGCGGCCGGTATCTTCCGCGCCTACGACATCCGCGGCGTGGTGGGCAGCCAACTGACGCCGAAGACCGCCGCGCTGATCGGCCAGGCCATCGGTACCGTGGCACTGGAGCAGGGCCTGCGCGAGGTGGTGATCGGTCGCGATGGCCGCCTGTCCGGCCCGGAACTGGCCGCAGGATTGGCCGAGGGCCTGCGCCGCGCCGGTTGTGCGGTGATCGACATCGGCCTGGCGCCGACTCCGGTGGTGTACTACGCCGCCTTCCACCTGCGTACCGGCACCTGCGTGGCGGTGACCGGCAGTCATAACCCGCCCGAGTACAACGGTTTCAAGGTTGTCATCGGCGGCGAGACGCTGTCCGGCGATGCCATCACCGATCTCTACGCGCGCATCGTCGAGGGCCGCCTGGTACAGGCTGCGGAGCCGGGCGATTACCAGCAGCGCGATGTCAGTGCCGACTACATCCAGCGCATCGCCGACGACGTGCAGCTGGACCGTCCGCTGAAGGTCGTGGCCGATGCCGGCAACGGCGTGGCCGGCGCACTGGCACCGCAACTGCTGGAAGCCATCGGTGCTGAAGTCATTCCGCTGTACTGCGATGTCGACGGTACCTTCCCCAACCATCATCCCGACCCGAGCGAACCGGCCAACCTGGAAGACCTGGTGCAGACGGTCAAGCGCTTCGGGGCCGACCTCGGCGTCGCCTTCGATGGCGATGGCGACCGGTTGGGCGTGGTCAGTGCTGACGGCAAAATCATCTATGCCGACCGTCTGCTGATGCTGTTCGCCGCCGACGTGCTGATGCGCAACCCCGGCGCGATGGTGATCTACGACGTGAAGTGCACCGGCAAGCTGTCCGACCACGTGCTGCGCAATGGTGGCAGCCCGCTGATGTGGAAGACCGGGCATTCGCTGATGAAGGCGAAGATGCGCGAGACCGATGCCGAACTGGCTGGCGAGATGAGCGGCCACTTCTTCTTCAAGGAGCGCTGGTTCGGTTTCGACGATGGCCTGTATGCGGCGGCGCGCCTGCTGGAGATCCTGGCCCAGCGCGAGGAGACCCCGGACGAGGTACTGGGCGAGCTGCCGGAGATGGTGGCCACGCCGGAGCTGAAGGTGCCGGTGGCCGACGGCACGCCGCATGCGCTGGTGGCAATGCTGGTGGCGGCGGCGCAGTCGCCGGACAACCCGTATGTCGGCGGCCGACTGTCGACCATCGACGGCCTGCGCGTGGACTTCCCCGATGGCTGGGGCCTGGTGCGGGCCTCCAACACCACGCCGGTGCTGGTGCTGCGCTTCGAGGGCAACGACGAGGCCGCACTGGAACGCATCCAGGCGCTGTTCCGCAGCCAGCTGCAACCGGTGCTGGGCGACACCCCGCTGGGGTTCTGACCCCTTTGGAAGCTGCAGCAGAATGGGTAGTGGCGGGCGCGGGGCGGCCCGCCCCAGCACCGCACACACCCAGCCGGTGGCGGGCCCCGGCCCGCCCGACCCCCGGGACCCCCCACCCCCCCCCCCCCCCGCGCCGGGCGCCCCCCCGCCGCCCCCACTACCCCTTGAACCGCAAACCCACGCCCGGCTCGGTGAACAGGTAGCGCGAA
>NZ_JAZKVY010000262.1:0-304 GCF_036624925.1 Stenotrophomonas sp. A3_2 | reverse complement strand
GCAGCGCCAGCACCTATCTCGATTTTGCCCGTTTCGGGCTGCGGCGGCCCGGGCGCACGGTGCTGGCGCTGTGCGGCCTGATCGGCAGCGCGCAGGGGGCAGGGGCGTTCGATCTGCCACCGGACCAACGCTTTTATGGCGGCGGCTCGGCGACCGTGCGCGGCTTTCGCTATCAGTCGGTGGGGCCGCTGTTCCCGAACGGCAATCCGGCCGGCGGGGCGGCAATCGATGCCGCAACGATCGAACTCCGCCAGCGCGTCTGGGGCCCGGTGGGCGCGGCGGTGTTCATCGACGCGGCGCAGGT
>NZ_JAZKVY010000261.1:0-65976 GCF_036624925.1 Stenotrophomonas sp. A3_2 | reverse complement strand
TCCTGCGCACACGGCAAGACCGGGGTTGGGCGTCCTGCCCAACCCGCCCGAGGCATGCCTCGGGCCCATGCGGCTCACGCCCCCGCAACCGGACCCACCCCGCCTTCGACAGATTGCCGCGATCTGTCGGAACGGCGTCTTGCACCGCTTTGGTAGGTGTCGACCTTGGTGGACACAGTAGATCCACGCCATGCGTGGATGACTCATTCGATATCTGACAGATGTGTCGACCAAGGTCGACACCTACCAACAGCCGCCGGAAAACTGTCGAAGGCTGGGCACTGTGGGTTTGCGGGGTGTGAGCCGCATGGATGCGGCGACCAAGGCTACATGGACGTACTCGCGCCGTCCCCGCACACCCACAGTGCCCCGCCATCCCACGGAATGCACGCTGTTGCTGTTGCTTCCGGCCGTTGCCGTTGCCGTTGCGTCTGCAGGTGCAGGGCGCAGCCCTGCCGAAACCCTACTTCACCCGGCGGCCCGAGCGGTCGATGCGGAACCGCTCTCCGCCTTCCATCGGCGTGTGGCCATCGGCATCCGGCGTACCACGACGGCAACCATTGCAGACCTCGGCGACGCCGTCCTGGAACGGCCATGCGAAATCGAACGTGCCGGGTACCACCTGGCGGAAGGTCAGGTCGAAGTAACCCACGCGGTTGCCGACGCGGCCGCGCAGCAGGCCTTCCTGCGGCGTTTCCGGGCCATTGTCCCAGGTAAGCACCGGCAGGCTGTGGCCCGTGCGGTCGACGTAGTGGAAGCCCTGGTCGGCATACACCACGGCCAGGCCGTGGTCGTCGTAGTTCAGGTCCTTCAGCGTATCGGCGCTGATCTTCAGCCGGTGATCGACCACCTCGCAGTTGGGGAGCGGCCACAACCCGTGTTCGTCGGTCAGCAGCTTGCATGCCGGTGCCTGTGCCGCTGCAGTGGCGCTGACCAGCATGCCAAGCAGGGCCAGCGACCGCGCGAAGCGGCCGCTGGCAGCGTCAGGGCGGGCCTGCCGTGCGATCACTTGGCCTCGGCCTTGCGCTCGAACGCGGTCGGTGCCGGCAGCTGCACCGGCACGCCCTTGTCATCGCAGGTGCCGGCCTGGCACAGGCGCTCGCGCAGGGCCGGGGTGGCCTGCACGATCATGTGATAGATCGCGTTCTGTTCCAGCGTGCCGCGGATCGCCTTGCTGCCCGGGCCGCGTGCCCAGATGCCGACGTCCTCGCCACCGTGCGATTCGGACTTCATCGGCACCAGCGCTTCCTGCATGTAGTCCGGATGCTCGGTGTCGACCTCGCGCAGGTTCGGGCGGCCGTTGGCCGGTTCGAAGCTGCTCGGGTTGTGCGGATAGCGCTTCGGGCCGGCCGGCTGCTGGTTGCTGCTGCCGGTGTGGCCCGGGCCATTGGCGTAGCTCAGCGTGGTGTACGGCTGGCCGGTGCCGTCCAGTGCGTAGTCCAGCTTGCCGGCGCCATCTTCGCCGCCCTTGTCCTTCACCTTGCCCAGGATCGGGTTGCCGCGCGCCGGGTAGCCGACGAAGTTCAGCGTGTGCGAGTGGTCGGCGGTAACGATGATCAGGGTGTCGTCGGCCGAGGTCAGCTCGCTGGCCACGCGCACCGCATCGGACAGCGCCACGGTTTCGGTCAGTGCACGGTAGGCGTTGCCGCTGTGGTTGGCGTGATCGATGCGTGCGCCTTCGATCATCAGCACGTAGCCTTCCGGGTGCCTCGACAGATTCTTGATCGCCGCTGCGGTCAGTTCGGCCAGGCTCGGCTCACCGCCCGGATCCTGCGGGCGCTCGTACTCGTAGCGCATGTGGTCCGGTTCAAACAGGCCGAGGATCGCCGGTGCGTTGGCGGCGGCGGCCAGCTGCTTGCTGTTCCACACGTAGGCGCCGTGCGGATGGGCCTGCTGCCATTCCTGCACCAGGCTGCGCCCATCCAGTCGCTGGCCGACCTTGTCGTCGTACTCCGGGTCGCGCTCTTCCACGGTGGTGAATTCCCCGCGCCCGCCGCCGAGGGCGACCAGCGGGCCGCGCCCGTAGCGCGAAGTCGACAGCAGCTGCTGGGCGATGTCCTTGCAGCCGGCCGCCTTCGCCGCTTCAGTCAGGTCGGTATCGTTTTCCCAGTTGCGCTCGGGCGAGTGCGCGTAGGTCGCGGCCGGGGTGGCATGGGTCAGGCGCGCGGTGGACACCACGCCGGTGGCCAGGCCGGCGCTGTCGGCCAGCTGAAGCCAGGTCAGCAGGCCCTTGGACAGGCTGTCGGCACAGTCGGTGCGGCTGCCGGCGCTGACGCCGATCGCACCCATGTGGGTCTTCACACCGGTGGTGATGGCGGTCATGGTGCCGGCCGAATCCGGGGTCTGCGAATCGGTGTTGTAGGTCTTGCTGAACGCCGTGGCCGGGAAGCGCTCCCAGGACAGCAAGTTCTCTTCACCGGAGCCCCCCTTGCGCTGGCCCTCGTAGATGCGCGAGGCGGCCACGGTGGTCAGGCTCATGCCGTCGCCGAGGAACAGGATGACGTTCTTGGCCTTGCCGGACATCGCGCCGTTGGCGGCGGCCTGGGCAGCGCCGCTGCGGTACCACCACTGCGGGGTTTCGCCGGCCGGGTGGGCGACGGGATCGACGGCGACCTTCAGGCCGGCCGGGGCAGAGGCGGGGGTGGTGCTGGCGCAGGCGCCCAGCAGCAGGGTGGTGGCGCAGGCGGCCAACAGGGAGACGGAACGGCGCATGGACGCTGGGATCTCACAAACTGTAACGGGACGTTCATTATGCCCGCCCTCGCAAGGCACGCCGATGACACACTGATTTGCCGGTCGGGCGGTCGTTCCCCAGCCGTTGATGGGCTATCGTGCCAGCATCCCTTCCTTCCCTCTGGATTGCCTATGAAGCTGGTCTCTGCCTGGCTGCGGATTCCATTCTGGCAGCGCGTGGTCGGTGGCTTCGTGCTCGGCGCGCTGGCCGGCTGGGCGCTCGGCCCGGCCGCGGAAACGTGGTTCGGCCCGCTTGGCGAGCTGTACGTCACCCTGATCAAGATGATCGCCGTGCCGCTGGTGTTCTTCGCGGTGATCAATGCGATCTCGTCGCTGCACGGCCAGAAGTCGGTTGCCGCGCTCAGTGGCCGCACCTTCCTGTGGTTCGTGATCACTGCTGCTTTGGCGGTGTGCGTCGGCCTGGGCGTGGGCACCGTGCTGCAGCCCGGCGCCGGTGGCCTGCAGCTGACGATGGCCAGCAATTACGTGCCGCGCGAAGTGCCCAGCGTGGTGCAGGTGCTGCTGGACGTGGTACCGGCCAATGTCTTCTATGCGCTGTCCGGTATCGGCACCAAGGTCAACGCGGCCGGCGAAACCGTGCTGGCCGCCGGCCGTGGCTCGATCCTGCCGGTCATCTTCTTCGCTGGCCTGGTCGGCTTCGCCATCGTCAAGCTCGGCGAGAAGGTGACCGAGGCGCGCAAGCTGGTCGGCCAGATGAGCGACATCATGATCCAGGTGACCCGCTTCGTGCTGGAAGTCACCCCGATCGGCACCTTTGGCCTGATCGCCGGTCTGGTCGGCAGCTACGGGTTCGAGAAGCTGCTGCCGCTGGGGCATTTCGTGCTGGCGCTGTACGTGGCCTGCGCCCTGCACATCGTGGTGGTCTACAGCGCACTGCTGCTGGCGCACGGACTGAACCCGCTGAAGTTCTTCCGTGGTGCGGCGCCGGGCATGCAGGTTGCGTTCGTCAGCTCTTCCAGCTTCGCGGCGATGCCGGTGGCATTGCGTTCGATCACCCACAACCTGGGCGTGAACAAGGATTACGGTTCGTTTGCGGTGCCGCTGGGCGCCAGCATCAAGATGGACGGCTGCGGCGCGATCTACCCG
Organism: Stenotrophomonas sp. A3_2; assembly: GCF_036624925.1. Classification (NCBI taxonomy): domain Bacteria; kingdom Pseudomonadati; phylum Pseudomonadota; class Gammaproteobacteria; order Lysobacterales; family Lysobacteraceae; genus Stenotrophomonas; species Stenotrophomonas sp. A3_2. The sequence continues at coordinate 62,136 of NZ_JAZKVY010000261.1, read as the reverse complement.
GCGCTGTGCGCGGTGTTCATCGCACAGTACAGCGGTGTGCCGCTGACTCCGGAGCAGTACGTGGTGGTGCTGATCGCCTCGGTGCTGGGCAGCTTCGGTACCGCCGGCGTGCCGGGTACTGCGGTGATCATGGCCACGGTGGTGCTGAGTGCGGCCAACCTGCCGCTGGAGACCATCGGCTACCTGTATGCCATTGATCGCATCCTGGACATGATGCGCACGATGACGAACGTGACGGGCCAGATGCTGGTACCGGTGATCGTGGCCAAGGAGACCGGGCTGCTTGACCAGGCGGTGTACGACAACCCGTCCAGCAACGTGGGCGTGGATGATCCCGACCCGACACCACCACGCGCCTGAGGTGGTGTGCTGAATTGAAAGGCCCGCCCTGACCGGCGGGCCTTTTGTTTGGGGGATGGCCGAGGCGGTGTCGGCCAAGGCGGCCTCCGCTTGATCCACACCATGCATGGATGGAGCCGGTGGCGACCAAGGTCGGCAGCCACCCACCATTACGTACGGGCCCAACAAAAAAGCCGCTGCAGGGCAGCGGCTTCTTGCATCAGGCGGCGCTGTAGCGCCAGGGGTCAGAGATCCACCCGGCGGGCCTGCATGAACTTGTTGCCCCAGTAGCCACTGAGCAGGGTGTCCACGCGCACATCCTTGCCCGAGCTGGGGGCGTGCAGGAAGCGGCCGTCGCCGACATAGATGCCGACGTGGTCGACGCGGCCCTTGCGGCCGAAGAAGACCAGGTCGCCCGCCGCCAGCGCGGTGCGGTCGTTGATCAGTTCGGCGTTGTCATCGTGCGCCATCTCGCGCGAGACGCGCGGCAACTCGATGCCCAGCGCCGAACGGAACACATAGCCGACCAGGCCGCTGCAGTCGAAACCGCTGTCCGGGTTGCTGCCACCCCAACGGTACGGGGTGCCCAGCAGGGTCATCGCGCGGCGCAGCAGCGACTGCACCTTGCCGTTGTCGGCGGCGGTGCCGACGACGCTGCCATTGGCGGCGCTGCTGGTGTCGTAGTTGGCGAGCAGGCGGCTGAGGTCACCGGCCACCACGGCCGAACGATCCATCAGCGGAATGGTGTCGTTGGCGGCCAGGTGCGGCAGCAGGGCGGCCAGCGTGGCACTGGCGGCGGCATCGACTCGGCTGCGCTGCGGAGCGGCAGCCTCGGCCTTGGCGGCCGGTCGGGCGGTGCTCTCGGCCACCGGGGCCGGGGTCACATCGGAACGGTTTGGAGCAGTCTGCGACCAGGCCGGAAGGCTGGTCAGGCACAGTGCCAGGCCAAGCAACAGCGGGCGGGCACTACGTGAAGATACGGAAGTCTGGCCTTCGCTTTTCAGGTCGTCAGTCGTCACGCGTCGGTCACAGGAAAAAAACGATGGGGCATCATGCCCTGTAAAAGCGCGGATAAGTTAAAAATTCCGTTATAAAATCGTTATTTATGCAGTGACGAATGTCACATTTTTAGACATATCGCCTGTTCAGCTTAGCGAAGGACACGTTTCGCGCCCGTGTAGTGGTCTTTCCAGTAGGGGCCACTGAGCGAGTCCAGGCGAACCGTACCGCCGGTACTCGGCGCGTGCACAAAACGCCCTTCACCTACATAGATGCCCACGTGGGTGACGCTGCCGCGGCTGCCGAAGAACACCAGGTCGCCGGTGGCCAGGCGTTGCGGATCGATCCTGGGGCCCTGTACCGCCGCCAGGTCGCGCGAGGTGCGCGGCAGCCGCAGGTCCAGCATCTCGCGATAGACATAGGCGACCAGCCCGCTGCAGTCGAAGCCCGAGTCCGGGGTGTTGCCGCCATAGCGGTAGGGCGTGCCGACCAGGCTGATGGCCCGCATCAGCACCGAGTTGGCGGCCTCGGGGTTGTCCGGCACGGTCTTCGGCCAGTTCGCCGTCGGCGGGGGCGGCGCCGGGCGGGTGGCCTTGCCGCCGCCACAGGCGGTCATCAACACGGGCAGGGCCAGCAGCAGGGCCGGGGCGAGAAACCGGCGCGGGCCGGACGAAACTGGCGTGATGTGCATGATCTCCGGATAATGCGCCACCTTGGAATGGCCGTCATGATGGCGGCGTCCCCGTCGGGCGACAACCCGCCCCAACCCGCCTGCCTCCGGCAGATCCAGACAGAGTTGCGCATGAAGATCGAAAAAGACCGCGTTGTCCGCTTCCACTACACCGTTTCCGAAGTCGGCCAGGAGCCGATTGAATCGTCCAAGGACCGCGGCGAGCCGCTGGCGATCCTGATCGGCCATGGCAACATCATCCCGGGCCTGGAAAACGCCATGATGGACAAGGAAGCCGGCGCGACCTTCAGCGTCGACGTCAAGGCGGCCGATGCCTACGGCGAGCGCCGCGAGGGCCTGTCCCAGCGCGTGCCGAAGAAGCACTTCGGCAACACCAAGCTGGCCCCGGGCCAGCAGGTGGTGCTGCAGACCAACTTCGGCCCGCGTGCGGTGACCGTGCAGAAGGTCGGCATGAGCGTCGTGGACGTCGACCTGAACCACCCGATGGCCGGCAAGGACCTGCACTTCGACGTGGAAATCGTCGATGTGCGCGAAGCCGGCAAGGAAGAGCTCGACCACGGCCACGTCCACGGCGACGGTGGTCACCAGCACTGATCGCAGCGCGATCGTGATGGATGCGACGGCCCGCTTCGGCGGGCCGTTGCGTTTCTGGAACATGGCGCGGCCATCCATGGCGCGCGGGCCGGCGGCATAATGGCGGACCTGCCTGACGGACGCCCCGTGAACGCTGTCTCTCCTTCCCTGCAGCCGGTGGCTTCCGGCGAACGCATCGCCGTGCTGGACGTGCTGCGTGGTGCCGCGCTGCTGGGCATCCTGCTGATGAACATCGAGGCCTTCAGCGGTCCGCTGGACCTGGCCTTCACCGGCATTGACGTGCACTGGCGGGGCATCGATTACTGGGCCGACGCCTTCGTCTATGTGTTCGTGCAGGGCAAGTTCTTCACCCTGTTCTCGCTGCTGTTCGGTGCCGGCTTTGCGGTGATGGCGCAACGCGCCGAGGTGGCCGGGCGCGACTTCACCCCGTTCTACCTGCGCCGCAGCGCCGGCCTGCTGCTGATCGGCCTGTGCCATGCACTGCTGGTCTGGTCCGGCGACATCCTGGTGATGTATGCACTGGTCTCGTTGCCGTTGCTGGCCTGCCGCGAGGCGCCGCGCAGCTGGCTGCCGTGGATGGGCGTGATCGTCTACCTCGGCGGTGTAGCGATGATGTTGCTGGTGGGTGCGATGGTGTCGATGGCTTCGGCCGAAGACATGCAGAAGATGCTTGCCGAAGCACAGCAGGCCATCGCGCAGCAGCGCCTGGTGTACGGGCACGGCAGCTGGATGCAGGCCACCGCGCAGCGCCTGCACGAGTTCGGATCGTCGATGGGCGCGCTGCTGATTACCGGTCCGGAAGTGCTGGGCATGTTCCTGATCGGCAGCTGGTTCGCCAGCAGCGGTGCACTGGTATCACCCGAGCGCTTCCCACGGCTGTACGTGCTGTTGCGTTGGGTGGCACTGCCGCTGGGCCTGGCGGTCACGCTGCTCGGCGTTGCCTGGAAGCCGTATCTGGTACCGGGCGCCTACGACCTGCCGGTGACCGCAGCGATGGCACTGGTGACGATCGGCGGGCTGCCGATGTGCCTGGGTTACCTGGCGTGGATCGTGCGTTGGCGCGCGCGGCTGGGATGGCTGGCGCCGGTGGGGCGCATGGCATTGACCCACTACCTGGCCCAGTCGTTGCTGTGTACCTGGCTGTTCTACCACTATGGCCTGGGCGGGTTCGAGCGGATGCCGCGCAGCGTGCAGTTGCTGTTCGCGCTGCTGGTATTCGCAGCGCAGGTGGCTGTTTCGCACGCGTGGCTGGCGCGCTTCCGCTTTGGTCCGGTGGAATGGCTATGGCGTGCAATGACCTATCGCCAGTGGCCACCGATGCGGCGTGGAGCCGGGCAGGGCTGATCGATGCAGGGCGCGCATCCTCACGTCTGGCTTGCAGCTGGGCATGGCATGCTCGGCATCAGCATGAGCGCCGGCAACGGCCAGCTGATCGCCGATCTCGTCTGCGTCCGTACGCCGGTGATCGACCCTGCCCCCTACCGACCCGAGCGATTCCGATGAGCACTGCACTCTATGACTACGACCTGATCGTCCTCGGCGGCGGCTCCGCCGGCCTGGCCGGTGCGATCCGCGCCGCGCAGCACGGCAAGCGCGTGGCGCTGCTGGAGCCGGGCGAACTGGGTGGGACCTGCGTCAACGTCGGTTGCGTGCCGAAGAAGGCCATGTGGCTGGCAGCTGACCTGCATGAGCGCATCGGCCTGGCCAGTGCGATGGGCTTCGATGTCCAAGCGCGCCCGGCGCTGTCGTGGAAGGAACTGGTGATACATCGCCAGGCCTACATCAGCAATATCCATACCAGCTACCACAAGCGCCTGGACGAAACCGGCGTGGTGCGCATTCCGGCGCGCGGCCATCTGCTCGATGCGCACACCGTGGCCTGCAGCGATGGCGTGCGCTACAGCGCCGAACACATCCTGATCGCCACCGGCGCGCACCCGCTGCGCCCGGACATTCCCGGCGCGGAACTGGGCTTGGTTTCCGATGATTTCTTCGATCTGCGCGCGGCACCGGCCGAGGTGGCGATCATCGGTGGCGGTTACATCGCGGTGGAGCTGGCTGGCCTGCTGCAGGCACTGGGCAGCAGGGTGAGCCTGCTGGTGCGCGGTCAGCGGCTGCTGGATCGCTTCGACTACGAGCTGACCGATCAGCTGGCCGAGAACCTGAAGCAGCAGGGCGTGCGCATCCATTTCGGCTATCGCCTGCGCGAACTGCAGCGCGATGGTGAGCGCGTACGTGCATTCGGCCATGATGGCCCGCTCGACAGCGTGTTCGATGCGGTGTTCTTCGCTGCCGGCCGCCGCGGCAACAGCCGTGGCCTGGGTCTGGAAGCGCTCGGCATCGACATCGGCGAGCACGAGCAGGTGCAGGTGGACGAGTGGCAGACCACCCGTGTGCCGAGCGTGCATGCGGTCGGCGACATCGCCGGCAACGTCGGCCTGACCCCGGTGGCGGTGGCCGCGTCGCGGCGGCTGATGGACCGGCTGTTCGGGGGCCGCCCGCAGTCGAAGATGGATTACGAGAACGTGGCCAGCGTGGTGTTCTCGCATCCGCCGCTGGGCGCGGTGGGCATGAGCGAGGAGGAAGCGCGCCGGCGTTTCGACCAGGTGAGCGTCTACCACAGCCGCTTTCGCCCGATGCTGCAGGCGCTGGCCAACGGCCCCCAGCGCAGCCTGTTCAAGATGGTCTGTGCCGGCCCGGAAGAACGCGTGGTGGGCATCCACCTGCTGGGCGAAGCGGCCGACGAGATCCTGCAGGGCTTTGCCGTGGCGGTGAAGATGGGCGCGACCAAGGCCCAGTTCGACGACACTGTGGCGATCCACCCGACCTCGGCCGAAGAAGTGGTGCTGATGCGCTGAGCCCGCAGTTGTAGAGCCGAGCCTATGCTCGGCTGCATTCCGTGCAGACATGGTGCAGCCGAGCGCAGGCTCGGCTCTACAGGGAACCTGGCGCCCCCATGCGATACTGGGCGCCCCCCAATGCGTTTCCGGGCCGCCCTATGCGGCCCGCCGTCGTCCTGATGTCCAGCCCCGCTTCCCGTATCGCCACCGCTTCCCCGCGCATCGCGCTGGGGGGTATCGGCCTGGCCGCGATCGGCGCCATCGCCGCCTCCGGCAAGGCCATCATCGTCAAGCTCGGCCTGCGCCACGGCGTCGATGCCACCACGTTGCTCGCCCTGCGCATGCTGATGGCGCTGCCGCTGTTCGTGCTGATGGCACTGTGGGCTGCGCGCCGGGCAGAGCCGCTGTCCTGGGCCGACCGCGCCCGCGTGCTGTGGCTGGGCTTCACCGGCTACTACCTGTCCAGCCTGCTCGATTTCCAGGGCCTGCAGTACATCAGCGTGACCCTGGAGCGGCTGATTCTTTACTTGAACCCGACCCTGGTGCTGCTGATCAACGTGCTGCTGGCACGGCAGCGCCCGGGCCGCTGGCAGATCGGTGCGCTGGTGCTGAGCTATCTGGGCGTGCTGCTCGCCTTCGGCCACGATCTTCAGCGCGAGGGCGGGCAGATCATCGTCGGCAGCCTGCTGGTACTGGGCAGTGCGCTCAGCTACGCGCTGTACCTGTTCGGCAGTGGCCAGGTGGTCGCGCGCATCGGTGCGGTGCGCCTCACCGCCTACGCCAGCTGCGTGGCCAGCGTGCTGGTGCTGCTGCATTTCGCGGTGACCCATCCGCTGCCGTTGCTGTGGCAGGCACCGGCGCCGGTACAGTGGCTGTCGCTGGTCAATGCCACTGTCTGTACGGTGCTGCCGGTGCTGGCGATCATGTTGGCGGTGCAGCGCGTGGGTTCGTCGCTTGCCGCGCAGGTCGGTATGCTGGGCCCTGTTTCCACCATCGTGATGAGCCTATGGCTGCTCGACGAACCGATGGGGCCGGCACAGATCGCCGGCACCGTGCTGGTGCTGATCGGTGTACTACTGGTGACCCGCCTGCGGCGCTGACGCCGGAGCAGGCGCGGGCGCGCATCCTGGCGGTGATCCGCGCGATCCCGGCGGGGCAGGTGATGGGCTATGGCCAGGTGGCGATGCGTGCCGGCCTGCCGGGGCGTGCGCGCTTGACCGCGCGCATCCTCGGCCAGAACGACGATCCCGACCTGCCCTGGCATCGCGTGCTGCGTTCGGACGGGCGCATTGCCATGGAAGAAGGGTCGGCTGGTTGGCGCGAGCAGTCACAACGGCTGCGTGCCGAAGGTGTGGTGGTGGAGAACGGCCGGGTGCGGATGCCTGCCACCGATCCGGCCGCGGCGCTGGATGCCGCCGTGTGGGGCCCGGGCTGAGCACCGCTGGCGACTGAACAGGCTGCGCCTGCCGGTCGCCAACAACACACGGTGCTGCGGCTATGATGGAGGCCGTTCCATGCCGGTGCTCCCATGTTCCCGCGACTGCCAACCGTCACCAAGGCCCTGCTGATCGCCAACGCGATCCTGTTCCTGCTGCAGCAGCCGTTCCTGCTCGGCATGCAGACCTTCGAGCCGTTCATGCTGCAACCGCTGCAGCAGGGCTTCGATGCGTTCTCGCCGGGCGGCAACTTCCAGCCGTGGCAGCTGCTGACCTATGGCTTCCTGCATGGCAGCTTCGGCCACCTGTTCTTCAACATGCTGGCGGTCTTCATGTTCGGTGCGCCGCTGGAGCAGACCTGGGGCGAGAAGCGATTCCTGCTGTACTACCTGGTCTGCGTGGCCGGTGCCGGTGTCTGCCAGCTGCTGGTGGGAACGCTGCTGGAGAATCCGGCCACGGTGCTGGGCGCCTCCGGCGGCGTGTTCGGCCTGCTGCTGGCCTACGGCATGCTGTTCCCGAACCAGCGGGTGATGCTGCTGTTCCCGCCGATCCCGATGAAGGCACGGACCTTCGTGATCCTGTTCGGTGTGGGCGAACTGGTGCTGGGCATGACCGGCTGGCAGCCAGGCGTGGCCCACTTCGCGCACCTGGGCGGCATGCTGTTTGGCTGGTTGCTGATCCGTTACTGGCGCGGGCAATCGCCGTTCAACAAGCGCCGCCCGCCCGGCCCCCCGAAGCGCCCGAACCATCTGCGCAGCGTCAAATGAGCCGCAGGCTCATTTGACGCGGGTAGGTGCCAACCTTGGTTGGCACGCTTTGGACGAAGCCCCCAATGCTGGGGCGCCGTTCCCTGTCGTTGCTCGATGGCACTGAAAGGTCCTGCTCAGGCAACCAGGCCGTTGATTTTGAATCTCTGATCTGAGAATGATGTTTCTTACATCATGTAGAGATTCGGCATGGGCTACCTGCTGACGACTGTCGGAAATTCGTACGGACTATTGAACTACGATCATGATGGGTCGGAGGACTATCTCCTGTTCAGGGCAGGCATCCGACTTGAAGGGCTGAAGCCCGTGCTTCTCTATCAAGTTAAGAGTCGGGCGGCTCTGAAGCGCTTAAGGAAGCACCACATTGTCTCAAGCACTGGGCCTGACCTAGTCAGCAGAGAGCTTAAGACAGCCTTGGAAGCCTTGGCGCCTTCTGATGTCGAGTTTTTCGACGCCACAGTCGTCTGCGGTGGCGATGTAGTAGATGGCTACAGCGCGATCAATATCCCGAATCTCGTCAATTGCTGCGACATGGCGGCAAGCGAGTACGAGCTTACGAACTTTGACCCTGTGAACCCGACCTACATGTTCTTGTACACAGTGATCAAGGAAGAGTCGCCCGACGATTTCGATGTTGTCGGGTGTCGCGAACGCCCAAATTCCATCATCGTAAGTAGCCGCACGAAAGACCTGTTGATGAAGAGTGGTTTGTCGGGATTGGCTTTTTACAAAGCGCTGGATCTAACGCCGCAAGACAGAACTGTTTGCGAGCGTTGCTAGACAATTCTGTCCTTCGAACGGTTTATTCAAATGTGGGGTGAAGGCTTCATCCACGCATGGCGTGGATCTACTGGTCCTGGAGCACTACCTGCGCCGCATTGTGCCCGGGCGCACCGGTCACCCCGCCACCCGGATGCGTACCCGCACCGCAGAGGTACAGGCCGGGCAGGGCGCCGCGATAGCCGGCCTGGCCGACCATCGGCCGTGCCGAAAACAGCTGGTTGGCACTGAGCGCGCCGTGGAAGATGTCGCCGCCGATCAGCCCGAACGTCCGCTCCAGATCCAACGGTGAAAGCGCCTGCCGACCGAGCACGCTGTCGGCGAAGCCGGGGGCGTAGTGATCGACGGTGGTGATCATCAGGTCAGCCACCGCATCCCGATGATCATCCCAATGGCGGCACTCAGGCAGAACCGGTGCCACGTGCTGGCAGAACAGGCTGGCGACATGCTGTCCGGGTGGTGCCAGCGAATCGTCCAGCGTGCTGGGAATCAGCATTTCCACGATCGGCTCGCGTGACCAGCCATCGCGGCGCGCATCCAGCCAGGCGCGGTCCATGTAGTCCAGGCTGGGGGCCAGGATGATGCCCGCGCTCAGGTGCGGGCCGGGGCCGGGCAGGGCGCGGAAGTCCGGCAGCCGCGACAGCGCCACGTTCATCCGGAAGGTGCCCGAGCTACAGCGCCACTGCGCCATGCGCTCGCGTGTCGCAGCCGGTACCTGCGCCGGCTCCAGCAGCTGTTCGTACAGCAGCTTCGGATTGACGTTGGCGACCACCGCGCGTGCTCGCAGGGTTTCGCCGTTGGCCAGTTCCACCCCCACGGCGCGGCCCTGTTCGGTCACTACCCGTTGCACGCCGGCATCCACGCGCAGTTCCGCACCGGCCTCGCGTGCAGCGGCGGCGATGGCCTGGCTGATCGCGCCCATGCCACCGATCGCATGGCCCCACGCACCTTTCACGCCATTGCATTGGCCGAACACGTGATGCAGCAACACGTAGGCACTGCCCGGCGTGTACGGACTGGCGTAGTTGCCGACGATGCCATCGAAGCCGAACAGCGCCTTGATCGGCTCGCTCTCGAACCAGCGGTCCAGGTACTCCGCCGCCGACAGTGTGAACAGGTCCAGCAGCTCCTGTCGCAGTGGTGCATCCAACGCCGCCAGTTCGCGGCCGAGCTTTCCCATCTGCCACAGCGCGGATAGTGCGCGCCAACCACCCGCCACGCCCAGGTCCGGTGGTGTACGCAGGGCCCACGCACGCAGCACGTCGGCGAAAATCTCCAGTCGCGCTTCGTATTCGGGTAGCCGCTGTGCATCCCGCTCGGAGAACTTCGCGACCTCGACCTGGGTGCGGCCCGGTGCGGACAGCAGGTAGCGGCCGTCCGGCAATGGCAGGAAGTTGTTGGCCGGGCGATTGATGATGCGCAGCCCATGCGCATGCAGCTGCAGGTCGTCGATCACCTTCGGCTGCAGCAATGACACCGTGTAGGACGCCACCGAGTTGCGGAACCCGGGGTGGAATTCCTCGGTGACCGCCGCGCCGCCGAGAACGCCACGACGTTCCAGCACCAGCACCTTCTTGCCAGCGCGTGCGAGATAGGCCGCGCAGACCAGGCCGTTGTGGCCGCCACCGATGATGATCGCATCCCAGGACATCAGCACCTCGGAAAAAGGGGACGGAGGGAATTAAGTCGCAATTCGCATTGGGTCACAGACAATGGGGAAAAACGACTTAATCCCCTCCGTCCCCTTTTTTGATTGCTGCTTCGATGCTGGCGATGTCGATCTTCTTCATTGGCATCATTGCGTTGAAGGCCCGCTTGGCCAGCGCCTTGTCCTTGCTGGTCACCGCTTCGATCAGCATGCGCGGGCTGATCTGCCAGGAAATGCCCCAGCGGTCCTTGCACCAGCCGCACTGGCTCTCCTGGCCACCGTTGCTGACGATGGCGTCCCACAAGCGGTCAGTCTCGGCCTGGTCCTCGGTCTGGATCTGGAAGGAGAAGGCTTCGCTGTGCTTGAACGCGGTGCCGCCGTTGAGGCCGACGCAGGGGATGCCGCAGACCGTGAATTCGACCGTCAGTACGTTGCCTTCCTTGCCGTCCGGGTAGTCGCCCGGGGCGTGGTGGACAGCGCTCACCGCGCTGTCGGGAAAGGTGTTGGCATAGAAGGTGGCGGCCTCGAGCGCGCCGTTGTCGTACCAGATACAGATCGTGTTCTTGTGTGCCATGGTCGGGCTCCGCAGCGGACGAAGGCGCAGCGATAGCACGGGCGGTGTTAACCCGGGATCGTGCTGCATCCGCAAAAAAAAGGGCGCCCGAAGGCGCCCTCTGCATCCCCAGCGTGACGGCTGGCTCAGCGCCAGACCTTGATCTGCTCGGATTCGCTGCGCTGCATCGGCTGGCCGGCCTTGCAGCTGAAGGTGGCACCGAACGCCGGCAGGTTGGCCAGCGTGCCATTGCTGCGCCACAGGCCCGGCGCGCGGATGTCGGCGGTCAGGCGGCGCGCGGCCTCGTTCGGCGACAGCTGCTGCGCCCACAACGTCGACCAGGCGCGGAAGAAGCCCTGCTGCTGTGCCGGCTTGGCCTTCGGCTCCTGCGCGGTGTATGCGGCCCAGGCCAGTTCCAGGCCGGCGATGTCGGCCAGGTTCTCTTCCTGGGTGAGCGTGCCGTTGACCTTGGCACCCTTCACGCCCGGGAAGTCGTAGGCGCCGTACTGGGCAGCCACGCGGTTGCCCAGCAGGGTCCAGGCAGTCTTGTCGGCAGGGGTCCACCAGCTGCGCAGTTCGCCCTTGGCATCGACCAGTGCGCCCTTGGCATCGATCGCACGGGTCAGCTCGTGGCCGACCAGACCACCGAAGCTGCCGAACTTGTCGGCGGCGTCGGCCTTGGCGTTGAACACCGGGCCCTGCAGGATCGCGGCGGTGACGATCAGGCGGTTCTGCGCCAGGTCATAGGCCAGCGACGGCTGCTGCGGCAGCACGTCCCAGCGACGGTCGGCGTTGCCCTTGCCGATGCGCTTCATTTCCTCGCGATGGCGCCAGGTCGACGCGATCAGCATATTGCCACCGAACGAGCCGCGGCCCATCGGCTGCACGCTGTAGTCCAGGTCGCGCAGTGGAGTGCCGATCTCGATCTTCAGCGCAGCCAGCTTGGCCTGCGCTTCGGTCTTGGCTTCGGCACTCATCCAGCTGCTGTTCTTTACCGCCTCGATCTGTACTTCGCGCACCTTGTCGACGATCCATGCGGCCTGGCGACGATCTTCGGCCGACAGGTAGCGGGCGGCGTACTCGCGGCCGACCATCGGGCCGGCGGCCACATTGATTGCATCCAGCACGGATTCCCAGCGCTGCGGCGGCAGGGTCTGGCCACGCAGCACACGGCCACGGAATTCGAACTCGGCGTCGCGGTAGGCCTTGGACAGGTACGGCGCCATCGAGTCGCCCACGCGCCAGCGCAGGTACGCCTTCCACTGCTCCGGCTTGAGCTTGGTGACCATGCCATCGAGCTGCTTGAACAGGCCCGGGTCGGCCAGCGAGACCAGGTCATCGTCCACGCCCTGTGCCTTCAGGAAGGCATCCAGCTGCAGGTTGCGGTAGCGGCTGTTGAGCTCCTTGGTGGAGATGGGCGCGTAGTTGTTGAACGGGTTGTTGATGCCGGCCAGCGACTGCGCATTGCGTGCCAGTTCGGTTTCCAGCGCGATCACCGCCTGCGACTCGGCATCCAGCTTGGCGGCCGGGGTACCGGTCAGCGCCAGGATCTGCTTGACGTAGTTGCGGTAGCGGCCCATCAGCGCCACGGTGTCGGCGTCGGTGCGGGTATAGAACGCCGGATCCGGCAGGCCCATGCCGCCCTGCATGAAGTAGCCGATGTGACGATCCAGCGCCTTCAGGTCGACGTCCGGGCCGAAGTTGAAGGCCACCGGGATGCCGACCTGGTGCAGCGCGGCGATCGAGGCCGGCACATCCTTGGCCTTCTTGATGGCGTTGATGCGGGTCAGCAGCGGCGCAATCGGATTGGAGCCGTCTGCTTCCACGGCGGCTTCGTCCAGGCCACTGGCCCAGAAGTCGCCCAGCAGCTTCTGCACATTGCCCTGCGGCGACTTCATCGCGGCGTCGAGCAGTTCACGCTGCTGCTGGCGGCTGCGGTCAACCAGCTGTCCCAGCGCGGTGACGGCGCCGGTCTGCGGCACCGGGTTGGCCTTCAGCCAGCCTGCATTGGTGGCGTCGTAGAAGTCGCTGCACTGGGCGCTGACGGCCGGAGCGCGTGCGGCCTTCTTCTTGGCGGCGAACGCATCGTGAGTCGGGACCAGGGTCGCCAGGCTGATGCCCAGGGCGATGGCAAGCGGACGGAAGTTGGGCATGTGGAACGAATCCGTGATGGATTGAGGGCGCGCGCACTATAGCAAGCCAGGCATGGGCGCGGGATGCACGCGTCGCGGTGCATTCGCCGACCAAGGTCGGCAGCTACCGGGGAGCGCCGGGATCAGTAGATCCACGCCATGCGTGGATGAAAGACACCCCGGAAAAACAAAGGCCCGGGAATTCCCGGGCCTTTGCAGGTCTGCAACAGCGTCAGCCAGGACTTACCAGATCACCACCTGCTGCTCGCCGGTGCGGGCCATCGGCGAACCGGCCTTGCACTGGAACGCGGCCGCGAAGGTCGGCAGGTTCGACGGTGCACCCATGGCGCGGAACTGTGCCGGGGCGTGCGGGTCGGTCGCCAGGCGGACCTTGGCGTTCTCCGGGGTGTACTTGGTGCGCCACACGGTGGCCCAGTTGAAGAAGAAGCGCTGGTCGCGGGTGAAGCCGTCCACCTTCGGGTCTTCCTTGCCGGCGCTGGCCTTCTGCAGGGCATCGTAGGCGGTAGCCAGGCCGCCCAGGTCGGCGATGTTCTCACCCAGGGTCAGGTGGCCGTTCACCGCCTGGCCGTCGACCTTGTACTGGTCGAACTGCTTGACCAGCTTGCCGGTCAGGCCTTCGAAGTTCTTCTTGTCAGCGGCGGTCCACCAGTCTTCCATGTTGCCGGTCGGCCCGAAGCGCGCGCCCTGGTCGTCGTAACCATGGGTCATTTCGTGGCCGATCACCGCGCCGATGCCGCCGTAGTTCAATGCGTCGTCGGCCTTCGGGTCGAAGAACGGCGGCTGCAGGATGGCGGCCGGGAACACGATCTCGTTCTGCAGCGGGTTGTAGTAGGCATTGACCGTCTGCGGGGTCATGCCCCACTCGGTCTTGTCCACCGGCTTGCCGATCTTGGACAGGTTGAACTTGTAGTTGAACTCGTTGGCCGCGCGCACGTTGCCCAGGAAGCTGTCGCGCTGGGTCTGCAGGCCCGACCAGTCACGCCACTTGTCCGGGTAGCCGATCTTCGGGGTGAAGGTTTCCCACTTGGCGATGGCCTTGGCCTTGGTCTCCTCGCTCATCCAGCTCAAGCCCTGGATGCGCTCCTTCAGCGCGGCGGCCAGATTCTTCACCAGTTCTTCCATCTTCGCCTTGGCTTCCGGCGAGAAGGCAACCTTCACGTACAGCTGGCCGAAGGCTTCACCCGCATCGTTTTCGATGGTGCCCAGCACGCGCTTCCAGCGCGGCTTCTGTTCCTTCTGGCCGTTTAGGGTCTTGCCGTAGAACTCGTAGTTTTCCTGCACGAAGGCATCGGCCAGGTACGGCGAGGCGCTGTCCACGGTGTGGAAGCGCAGGTAGGCGCGCCACACCGACGGGTCGGTATCGCCCAGCGCCTTGCTCACTTCCTCATGGAAGGCCGGCATGGCCAGCGAGAACTTCTCCGGCGCGGCCACGCCTTGCGACTTGAAGAACTCGGTCCAGCTGAAGTTCGGGGTCAGCTTGTCGGCATCGGCCAGGGTGACCGGGTTGTAGTACAGCTCGACGTTGCGCGACAGCTCCACGCGCGACTTGGAGGCCTTGGCCAGGCGGGTCTCGAACTTGACCACGTCCTCGGCCTGCTTGGCGGCGTCGGCAGCGGCGACACCGGACAGCTCCAGCACCTTGGCGACGTGCGCCTGGTAGGCCTTCAGCTTGTCGGCATTCTTGGCGTCGGTGTAATAGGTGCTGTCCGGCAGGCCCAGGCCGCCCTGGCTGGCGTAGGCCATGTTCACGGCCGAGTTCTTGAAGTCGGCTTCGGCACCGAAGCCGAACAGGACGTTGTCGCCCCTGGCCGCGCTGGTGCGCAGGTAATCGGCGATGGCCGCCTTGTCCTGCAGGCCGTCGATGGCGGCCAGGTCGGCCTTCAGCGGCTCGATGCCCTGGGCATTGATCTTGGCCTCGTCCATGCCGGTGGCCCACAGGTCGCCGACGATTTTCTCGATGTGGTTCGGATTCTTGACCTGCGCCACCTGTTCGGCCAGCTGGTGCTGCACGGCCACCGAGCGCTCGTCGAGGATGGTGAACGCACCCCAGCTGGTGCGGTCGCCCGGAATTTCATTGGCGGCCAGCCACTTGCTGTTCACATAGTCGCCGAAGGCGCCGCAGGCGTCCTTGGTGGTATCCAGATCGCTGGGCTGGAAAGCGTTGTAGGCCGGCAGCTTGCTTTCGTCCAGCGTGTAGTTGGTGGCTTCGGCCGCGGCCGGCGTGGAGGCGGTGGCGTCCTTGGCCGGGGTTTCAGTCTTGCCGCAGCCGACCAGCGCGGCCGAAACGGCCAGGGTCAGCAGCACGATCTTGGGAGTACGGGTCACTTTGATGGCCTCCAGGCCGAGTGAGTCAGGGAAAGGCCGTGGGACGGCCGTGGGCCGAACGATACGCCGCCGGCCAGACCTGCAAGGGTGTCGAAGGTCATGGCCGGGTGCAAGGGGGCCGCTTGGTGGCCCGGAAAAGACAGACCCGGCAAAAGCCGGGTCTGTCGGGTGTTGCGGTCAGCGGTGGATCAGAACTTGTACTTCAGGCGCACGAACGGGGTGCGACCGTAGTAGTCGTACTGGGTGGCGAACGGGTGGGTGTTGCCGTAGCGCGAAGAGTAGACGCTGCTGGAGATCAGCGGCGGCTTGGCATCGAACACGTTGGAGACGCCCACCAGAATCTGCCAATCGGCCTGCTCGTAGCTCACCGAGGCGGTGTGATACCAGCGGCTGCCAGCGGTGATGTCGCGGTAGGAATTCGGACGGCCCTGATAGGTGAACGTCTCCAGCAGGTCCGGGTCCTTGGTCGACGCGATGTACTGGGTCATCCAGTTGTAGGTCCAGTCGCCACGCTCCAGGCTCAGGCCCAGGTTGCCGACCAGGTCCGGGCGACCGAAATCACCCAGCTGGTCCGACGAGGACAGGCCGCTGGCCGCTGCGCTGTCGAACAGCTCGGCGGTGTCTTCAACCGTGTAGGTGACCTGCGAGTCCAGCGAGAACTTGCCGAAGCTGAACTCGTGTTCCCAGTTCAGGGTCAGATCCCAGCCGCGGGTGCGCTGGCGGTTGATGTTCAGGTACTGCGCATACACCTCGGTGATCATGTTCGCGTTGGTACCCGAATTCGGATTACGACGCATCAGGTCGCAGTAGCGGTTCGGATAGGTGGTCGACTCGTAGCAGCCTTCCAGGATGGACGCTGCACTCAGCGCGGTGATCTGGTCGCTGACTTCGTAGTCGAAGTAGTCGATCGCAACGCTCAGGTCAGCAAATTCCGGGGTGAACACCAGGCCGATGCTGCGTGCACGCGAGGTCTCCGGCTTCAGGTCGCCGCCAGCGCCGCCACGAGTGAAGACGGTGGCGCTGCTGTTGCCTGCGGCGGTGTAGTCGCCCGGGATACCGGCAGCGGCGCAGTTGGCAGCAGCGTTGCTGTTGTTGCCTTCAGCCCAGCGGATGCAGGGATCGATCGCGGTCTGCGCCTGGAAGCCGGTCTGATTGCCAAGGTACAGCTCATACAGGCCCGGTGCACGGTAGGAGGTACCGATGGTGCCGCGCAGGCGCAGCGACGGGATGATCTGCCAGTTGACACCGAACTTCCACACCTTGTCCGAACCGGACACCGTGTCGTACTTGAAGACGCGGGCCGAGCCGTTCAGCGACAGCGACTCGATGCCCGGAACTCCCTTGAAGACCGGCACATCCAGTTCGACGAACGCTTCCTTCACCTTCTCGTCGCCCTTGGTGCGACCGGCGGTGGTCGAACCCCAGATGTCGGCAAAATCGGCACCCGGCTGGTCGTCGATCTTGTAGTTGCGGTACTCCACACCGACTGCGGAAGCCACGGCACCGGCCGGAAGATCGAACAGCTCACCGCTGAACACGGCGTTGACCGTGGTCTGATCGTAGGTGGTCTTGCCCTTGGCCCAGACGCCGAGGATCGAGACCAGCTCGTCGACCTTCGAGCCATTCAGATAGCCCGGGTCGAAGTAGTTCGCAGCTGCAGTGCCGGTACCCGGACGGCCGATGTCGCCGCTGATCGAGTTGCGGATGCCAAGGTTGCTGTACTTGCCACTGGAGTGGCTGTAGTTGGCATTGACTTCCCAGCCCCAGGTGCTGCTGCCGAAGCCGCCATCGAACTTGTTGGCGAAGTAGTAGTAATCAACTTCGGTCTCGGAAGCAGACTTGAACGGCAGCACCGGCTGAGCGCGGGTGGTGGTGCCGGGGATCAGCACTGTCGGGAAGAACTGGCGCCACGAGAAGTTGTCCGTGGTGCGGTTGTTGTAGAGGAACTGGGTCTTCCAGTTGAACGAATCAAAGCCGAAGTCAGTGGCAAAGTAGACCGTCTTGCGCTCTTGGCGGTTGATGATCTGGGCTTGGCCGTAAGCCTGGAAGTTGTACGGCTCCTGATACGTCGCCACGGGGTTGCCGTTGGCATAGGTCTGGTTGGCGCGCGGACGATAGCCCGGGAACGGGCCAACCGTGCTGCCATCGGTGCTCGGCACGTAACGGACGGAACCGACGTCGATGACGTTGTGCAGCATGTTCTGGCAGTTGGCCAGGTTGGTGCCGGCCAGGATGGAGCGGTCGACGCGGTCGATGCGGTTGCCCTTGTCGTCCCAGACGATATCTTCGGCGCACTTGAAGAAATCGCGGTCACCGCGGGTCAGTTCGTTCTGGCGGTACCATTCCACGGCGGCGACGATGCTGCCATTGTCGAAGTTCCAGCCGTTGGCCAGCGACGCCGAGAATACTTCACCGCCGCCTTCGGTCGGAACGCGACCGCTGACGGTCAGCTCGGGACGGTCGAAGTTCTTCTTGGTGATCAGATTGACCACGCCGGCGACGGCATCGGAGCCATAGATGGAGGACGAACCATCCTTCACGATCTCGGCACGCTGCAGGACGGCGGTGGGCAGCACGTTCAGGTCGAACGCGCCGACCGCGCCGCGGGTACCGGCCGGGCCCGGACGCTGGCCATCAAGCAGGATAAGCGTGCGATTGGCACCCAGGCCGCGTAGCGAGAACGTCTGTACGCCGGTACCACCATTGGTGGTGAAGCCGCCGAACTGATTGGTGATCTGCGTTTCGGCGGCGCCGATCGCCGACTTCTGCAGGAATTCACTGACGCTGGTCTGGCCCTGGGCGGCATTGCGCTCGGTGTCGATGGTGAACACCGGCGAGGTGGTTTCATAGTCCGCGCGACGGATCAGGGAGCCGGTGACCGTAACCTTGTCAAGATCAGTGGCCTTCTTGTCAGACGTCGAAGCACTTGACGCCGCTGCTTCCTCGCGGGTGGATTCCTGGGCCAGCACCGGGGCTGCCTGCAGGCAGGCAATCACTGCCAGGGCGAGCGGCAGGCGGCTGGGCGTAATAAGGCGGTTGGTCTTGCGCATTGTGTCGGATCCCCACTTGTTATGCTTCGGTTAACGGAGTGTATGTACGGCGTAAAGTAAATGCAACATGAACATTCCCCGTATGTAACGCGCTTTTGCTAATGGCGTATTCATGTACCGGTGGGGACCTGCAGAGCTCCCCAGCTGCGTGGACGACGGCAGGGTGCCTCCCTGGGCGGCCTACAGGCCGCCTGGGCCGCAGTCCTTGGCCAGGAAGTCGGCCATCAGCGGCAGCGTGGCCCGGTAGTGGCTCGGGTACCACGGCATGCTGTGCGGCATGTCGGCGATCAACTCGAACTTCGCCGGAACCTTGCCTTGGACTGCGTTGTAGAACGATCGGGCGTGGAACGCCGGAGTACGTACGTCACGATCTCCGACGTAAAGCAGTACCGGGATGGTCGCCTTGGCCGTGTTCTGTATCGGGTCCATTCCCTTGACGGTCTGCCCCTGCAGGATGCGCTGCAGGCGGTTCTCGCTCCATGACATGCCGACTCTGCCGAGATCGGTGACGGGCGCTCCGGCAATGGCACACTGGAAAGGCGAGGGGCTGCGGACCGTGGCAGCAGCGGCTGCGAAGCCGCCATAGGAGTACCCGAAGATGGCCAGGCGGTCCTTTGCGGCGATGCCCTGCTGCACCAGCCACGCAGCCGCATCGTCATTGTCGTCCTGCATGGTCAGCCCCCACTGCCTGTCACCCGCGAGCCAGTGGTCGCGTCCAAAGCCGGTTGAGCCTCGATACTGGGGGCGGATGACAGCGTAGCCACGCGAGGTGAAGTAAGGCACCCAGCCAGATGCATCCCAGCCGGCATAGTCACGAGCCCATGGGCCACCGTGCGGGTGCACGAGCGCTGGAAGTGGTTCTCCCCCTTCCTTCCAGCCCGCGGGCAGATCAAGGATGGCGGGAATCTTTCGTCCGTCGCGGGCGGTATAGGTGACCCAGCGTTGCTGGCCGATCTGCCTGCCATCGATCCAGGGTCGCTCACTGCCCAGGGTGGTCACCTGTTTGCGGTCGCTGAGTATGTGATAGGTCGTCGGCGTGTCGGCACTGTTGGTGGTAAAGAGCACGCGGGAGAGATCGTCGTTGTAGCCGGTGATGGCGACGTACTTCCCCGGATAGGCCTGTTTGAGGCCGTCGAAGAGGGCCTTCATCTGCGGGTCGACATAGATCGCTTCGCGCCGCGGCCCATCCACATAGAAGCCCAGAACCTGATTGAAGTTGCTGGGTTTGCTGCCGAGGATGAGGCCGCTGATCGGATACTGCGGGTGGGCGGCCAGCGGCTCCTTGTCGAAGGTCCGGGTTGCTGGGTCGTACAGGCGGGCCTGCACCTGCTCGGAAAATCTGTCGGTGAGGATGTAGAGCTTGCCGGTCTGGTCATCGATGCCGGCCACGTCCATCGTGTAGCGTTCGCTGAGCTTGGTTGTCAGCGCATCGTGCTTCTCGAACTTTCCGCTTGCCTTGTCCTTGATCAGGATCTGCTGTTCGTACTCGCTCGACCCGGCCGGTTCGATCTGGGTCCTTGTCAGGAGTTCGCCGCTGCGGGGATGGAACAACCCGGGCGTCGAGCGCGCGTCGCCACGGAAGAGCAGCTCGGTCTGTCCGGTCTTGAGATTGAACAGGTAGTAGCCTGCCGAGAACGTTGACTGATTGATCTGTGAAATGATGACCTTGTCAGGGTCCATTGGGAGCGAGTGAACCAGTGATGCAGTTCCCGCCAGTTCCAGGCAGCGTTGTGTCTGTTCGCTGATGCCAAGCTTGCGTGAATTATCGGCGAATGCTTCGTCGAACTTGGTCTGGGAAGTGTCGGTCAGGTAAGCCTTCGATAGGAAAGTCTTGGTGTTTCCCACCGAGTTGCCTTCTCCACAACCGGCCAGCTGCGCGGTAAGTTCCTGGCGGCCGATGACAAGGCTGCGGCCGGCCTTCAATGCGCTGGCGGCGATGAACTTCATGCGGTCGCCGGAGGGCGTGATGGCCACCGGGCCTGCGCCGAGATTGTCCAGGTTCCAGTTGGCGAGCGCGGTGTCACCGTTGTTGCTTCCCGGGGCAGCGATGATCGCAACCAGCTGTTTGCCATCGGGGCTCATGGTGACCGATTGGATGGCGGGAATCTTGGCGAAGTCGTCGACCGGCAGCGGTGTAGCCAGCGCCTGGCCCACGGCCAGGCCCAGCAGCGCAGCAGCAGCGCCCACATGGGCGAAGAGGCGTGTGGCTTTCATGTACAGGGCATCCTTGGCAGTTTGACTGGAAGATGACCTGAAGATGAACGAGGGCGCCCGGTTCGTCAACTTGGCGTGAAATCTACAACTCTGGCCGGCCCTGGTTGCGTTCCAAAGCAGAAGGCCCCGCTGGAGCGGGGCCTTCTGCAGCACAAGTGGCGTCAGCGGATCAGCGGCCACCGAACTCGTACTTGGCCTGCACGTAGATGGCTCGCCCGTAGGCGTTGTACAGGTAATTGTTGTACGGCTGGCCACTGGTGCCGGCGAAGCTGAAGCGCTGGTTGTCCGGCATCCTGTTGAAGACGTTGTTGACCATCAGCGACAGGGTCAGGTTGTCCAGCGCGCGATAGTTCACGCTCAGGTTGTAGGTGGTGTAGGAGCCCCACTTGCCCGCCTTGTAGCCGGAGCTGTGCACATAGTCGTAGCCATTGCCCAGGTATGCCATGTAGTTCGGCGTCTTGCCGATGTAGTTGGCATACAGGGTAGTGGTCCACTTGTCCTTGGCCCAGCCGATCGAGCCGTCCGCGCGCACCTTTGCGTAAGAGTCGTACACCCACATCGCGTAGGGGTCACGCAGCAGGTCCAGGAACTCATCGCCCGGCTGCGGCTGCAGCTCGCGCTTGAGCATGTCGGTGTAGTTGCCCGAGAACTGCAACGAACCGAAGCGACCCATGTCGTGCACGTACTTGAAGCTGGCGGTCAAAGCTTCCAGGTTCTGGCGCGCAACATTCATCTTCGGGGTGTAGATCTCGTCCAGCACGCCGGATGCATCACGGGTGATCCAGTCGTTGACGTTCTGGCAGCTTGCAGAGGTGTTGTTGGCCTGGTCGTTACGGCAGTAGTACTCGGCCAGCAGCAACTGGTCCGAACTGAGGGTGTCGACCTCGTTCTTGATTTTCCAGTTGTAGTAGTCAACCGACAGCGAGAGGTTATTGATCGGAGCCCACACCACGCCCGCGTTCCACACGTCGGCGGTGATAGGCTCCAGGTCCGGGTTGCCCGAACGCGTACCGAACACCGATACGCTGTCATACGGGCAGCCAGCGGTGTTGCTCGGGGCATACCCCAACTGGCCGCAACGGTAGTAGTCGGTGGAGCCGTTGGCATAGTAGCCACTGCGGCCCTGGAAGGCATCGGACAGGGTCGGCGCGCGGAAGGCCGTCCCGTACTTGCCACGGAACAGCAGGCTCTCGATCGGGCGGAACTCGATGCCGATGCTGTAGGTGGACTTGTCGACGGTGTTGCTGCCGATCTTGAAGGCGTCGTAGCGGCCGGATCCGGTCACGGTCAGCATGTCATGCAGCGGCAGGCGCAGTTCGCCTGTCACGGCGTAATTGCTGCGGTGGCCGGCGCCGGAGACCGCCGTGGTGCCCCAGACGCTGCCATCCATCAGGCCCGGATCGGGAGTGTAGTCCCAACCTTCGCTGCCACCCTCAACCACCACCGCCAGGCCGGCGTCGCCACCGGGCAGCTTGAACAGCGACCCGTTGGTGACCTGGGCCCGGGCCAGGTTCTGCCAGGTACGGCTCTGGCTGTAGCTGTAGCCGGTGAACGTCTGGAAATCACCTGCCGGCAGTGGCGCATAGAACGCTTCCCAGTTCGGGCTGTAGATGTTGTAGCCAGTGCTGGTGGTACCCAGCACCGGGCCCAGCACACGCTGCTCGAAGTAGTCGTTGATCGGATCGTTCCAGCGCACGAAGTTGCGCTCGGTCAGCTTGTACTCGCCACGGGTGAAGCTGACGCTGTAGTCCCAGTTGCCGGCCGTGCCGCGGCCGCCCAGTGTCACCTGGTAGGCCTTGTTGCGGTCGGTGTTCATGATGTCGCGGTAGCCGGCGCCGCCGATGTCTTCCGGGGCGAACACGCGCTGCAGGTTCATGTACTGGCCGCTGGCCTGGTCGTAGAAGCGACCCCAGCCGGACGAGGTGCCCCACCAGGTGTAGTTGGAGCCGGTCGCATACTTGACCTCTTCCAGGCTGTACAGCGCATCGCCAAACAGCTGCAGGTTGTCATTGAGGTCAAAGGTGGCAGAGCTGTAGATCTGTGCGCTTTCCTTGCCGTTCTTGATGGTCTTGTAGCCGGTGCCGTACACCGAGCCGCATGCCTGGCCGGTCGGGCGGGTGCCCAGTACGGTGGTACCGTCGAACTGGCCCGCCACGTTGGCGCAGAGGTTCGGGTCCATCATGGCGTAGCGGTTGTTGGCGGCCGGCAGCAGCACCAGGAAATCGTTGGAAACGTACTGCGGGCTGTAGCCGTCTGGATTGTTGACCTTGGTCAGGTCGCGCTGGTAACCCCAGATCGGGCTGGTCTTTTCGTACTGCACGTTGACCAGCGCGTGGAAGCGGTCATCGACGCCATTGAACCCGTGTGCGCCGCTCAGGCGGAAACTGTTGCCACCGCCTTCGCTGTAGGCGCCGCCACGGACGTTGAGAACGCCGCCGTCCATGCGTTCCTTGAGGATGATGTTGACCACGCCGGCAATCGCATCCGAGCCATACAGGGAGGACTGGCCACCCGGCAGGATCTCGATGCGCTCCACGATGTCGATGGGAATGCCGCTGATGTTGTTGAACGTATCGCCGCCGTTGTACAGCGCTGGATACGAAAGCATCGGGCGGCCATTGATGAGGTACTTGGTGTAGCCCGGGCTGAGGCCGAACATGCCGGCCGCTTCGGCGCCCTGGGTGAACGAGGCCGAGGTCTGGCCGCCCTGGAGGCCGCCCGTGGACAGTGAGGACTGCTGCAGTACGTCGGCCACACTGGTGAAGCCGCGGGTCTGGATGTCCTCGGCGGTGACGGTCAGGACCGGCGTGTGGTTCTCGATTTCGGTCTGTGGAATCAGCGAGCCGGTGACGGTGACGCGGTCAAGCTGGGTCGGTGCGTTGCCGCTTTGCGCCAGCGCGGTACCGGAGGCGAGCAGGGTGCCAAGCAGGGCGAGGGTCAGTGGGTGGCGCAGCGGCGTGGAGCGATGGCAAGACATGATGGATCCCCGTATAAGCGTTGTCGGCTGGCTGACGTCCTCCCTGACAGCTTTCATGATTTGTTCAGTTGCAATCCATTCAGCTGGACCGTAACACGGCGTTCACGTAGACAAAATAGTCCAGTCACAACAACAGGCTGGCTTTCTCTGAAAAAGTTCTTTTAAATCAAAAGCTAAGGCTGCTTGTTTGGGAATGTTTCAAAATGTTGCGCTGCGGAACGGTGTTGTTCACTTTTACATTCAATATATAAATCAATAGCTTACGTAACGGCCGGCATGCTAATGAAATATTAACAAATGGTGTGGATGTGGATTCGTGCAACATTTGTTAAAAAAAGGCCCCGCCGAAGCGGGGCCGTTGGTCCAACAGACGTGTGCTGCTTACTTCCCGCCGAACTCGTACCTGGCCTGCACGTAGACGGCGCGGCCGTAAGGGTTGTAGATGCTGCTGTTATAGGGAGCGCCGACGTTGCCGGCGTAACTGTGTGCCTGACCGTCGGGCATCTTGTTGAACACGTTGTTGACCATCATCGACAGCGTCAGGTTGTCCATCGCCTGATAGTTCACGCTCAGGTTGTAGGTGGTGTATGAGCCCCACTTGCCGGCCTGGTAGCCGGACGGATGCACGTAGTCGTAGCCCTTGCCCAGGTACGCCATGCGGTTTGGCGTCTTGCCGATGTAGTTGAAGTACAACGTGGTAGTCCACTTGTCCTTCGCCCAGCCCACCGCACCGTCGGCACGCACCTTGGCGTACTGGTCATAGTTCCACATCGCGTACGGGTCGCGCAGCAGGTCCAGATACTCATCGCCCGGTTGCGGCTGCAGCTCGCGCTTGATCATGTTGGTGTAGTTGCTGGAGAACTGCAGCGCGCCGAAGCGGCCGATGTCCTGCACGTACTTGAAGCTGGCCGTTACCGCCTGCAGGTTCTGGCTGGCGATGTTCATCTTGGGCGTGTAGATCTGTTCCAGCTTGCCGGCGCCATCGCGAGTGATCCAGTCGTTTACGTTCTGGCAACTGGCCGAGGTGTTGTTGGTCTGGCCATTACGGCAGTAGTACTCGGCCAGCAGCAACTGGTCGGAGCTGAGCGTATTGACCTCGTTCTTGATCTTCCAGTTGTAGTAGTCCACCGACACCGACAGGTTGTTGATCGGCGCCCACACGATGCCGGCATTCCAGACGTCGGCGGTGATCGCTTCCAGCTCCGGGTTGCCTGACTGCTCGCCGAACACCGATTCATTGGCATAGGGACAACCCACCGTGTCGCTGGGGTTGAAGCCGAGCTGTCCACAGCGGAAGTAGTCGATCGAACCATTGGCGTAGTACCCACTGCGCCCCTGGAACGCGTCGGACAGGCTGGGCGCGCGGAAGGCGGTGCCGTACTTGCCACGGAACAGCAGGCTTTCGATCGGGCGGAACTCGATACCGATGCTGTAGGTCGATTTGTCGACGGTCTTTTCGGCGATCCTGAACGCGTCGTAACGTCCGGAGGCGGTCACGGTCAGCGACTCCAGCAGCGGCATGCGCAGCTCGCTGGTCACCGCGTAGTTGCTGCGATGGCCGGCACCGGCCACCGAGGTTGTGCCCCACACGCTACCGTCCAGCAGGCGCTGGTCAGGGGTGTACGACCAGCCTTCGCTGCCGGCTTCGGCCACCACGGCCAGTCCGGCATCACCACCAGGCAGCTTGAACAGCGAACCGTTGGTGATCTGCGCGCGGCCCAGGTTCTGCCAGGTGCGGCTCTTGTTGTAGGTGAAGCCGGTGAAGGTCTGGAAATCACCGGCCGGCAGCGGCGAATAGAACGCGCTCCAATTGGGGCTGTAGATGTTGTAGCCGTCGTCGGTGATGCCCAGTACCGGGCCCAGCACGCGGTCTTCGAAGTAGCTGTCGATCTCGTTCGCCCAGCGCGCAAAGCTGCGCTCGGTCAGCTTGTACTCACCTCGGCTGAAGCTGGCGCTGTAATCCCAGTTGCCGAAGTTGCCACGCCCTCCCAACGTGACCTGGTAGGCCTTGTTGCGATCAGTGCTCATGGTGTCACGGTAGCCGGCGGGACCGATGTCCTCCGGCGCGAACGCGCGCTGCAGGTTCATGTATTCGCCGCTGGCCTGGTCGACGAACGCACCGAAGCCGACATCACTGCCCCAGAACGCGTAGCCCGAACCGGCGTTGTACTGGACCTCCTCCAGGCTGTACAGCGCATCGGCGAACAGCTGGAAGTTGTCGTTGACATCAAAGGACATCGACGAATAGATCTGGCTGCTTTCCTTGCCGTTCTTCAGCGTCTTGTAGCCAGCGCTGAAGGGCGAGCCGCAAGATTCACCGACCGCGCGCGTGCCCAGTACGGTGGTGCCGCCGAACTGGCTGGCCACGTTGGCACAGCGGCTTGGATCCATCATCACGTAGGCGTTCTGCTGGTCCGGCAGGTAGACCAGGAAGTCGTTGGTCGGAACCTGTGGCGTGTAGCCACGGGTGTTGTTCTGCTTGGTCAGGTCGCGCTGGTAACCCCAGATCGGACTGCTCTTCTCGTACTGCACGTTGACCAGCGCATGGAAACGGTCATCGAAGGCGTTGAAGCCATGCGCGCCACTGACTCGGAAATCGTTGCCGCCACCCTCGGTGTAGGCGCCGCCACGCACGTTCAGTACGCCGCCGTCCATGTGGTCCTTGAGGATGATGTTGACCACGCCGGCGATCGCGTCCGAGCCGTACAGCGACGATTGGCCGCCCGGCAGAATCTCGATGCGCTCGACGATGTCGATCGGGATGCCGCTGAGATTGTTGAAGGTGTCGCTGCCGTTGTAGAGAGCGGGGTAGGACAGCATCGGCCGCCCGTTGATCAGGTACTTGGTGTAGCTCGGGCTGAGGCCGAACATGCCTGAGGCTTCGGCGCCCTGGGTGAACGAAGCTGAGGTCTGGCCGCCCTGCAGCCCGCCAGTGGTCAGCGAATTCTGCTGCAGTACTTCGGCCACGCTGGTGAAGCCGCGGGTCTGGATGTCCTCGGCGGTAACAGTCAGGACCGGCGTGTGGTTCTCGATCTGTGTCTGCGGGATCAGTGAGCCGGTGACGGTTACGCGTCCGAGATCGGTGGGCGTGTTTTCCTGGGCGAGCGCGATCGCGCTGCTGCCGGCCAGGATCAGGCCGCTGAGGACGGCGCGGGTGAGCGGGTGACGCGGGAAGCCATTACGAGACATGCGGTACTCCGTGTGGTCGTGAGAAACGCGTTTTCCCTTTCCTGGGAACTCATGGATGGTTCAGCAGCCTTCAAAACCAGAATGGCGGCGTTTTTCGAACGTAACACACGCTTAACCTGATTTGCGCGACTTTGTAATGTGTTGAGCTGGGGCTGGCCTTGAATAATATTTTCCTTTTAAAAAACAATGGGTTGCATTAATCAGTGGACTTTGCCGAATCTGGCTGAATGAATGATGAGTAAATAAATGCTGGCTGGCGGCGGAAGTCGCTGTTCCGCGCTGAATATCGATCCAAAAAAAAGGCCCCGCCGAAGCGGGGCCTGGTCCGGAATCAAACCCGGAAAACGACGGGATTACTTGCCGAAGTCGTACTTGGCCTGCACGTACACGGTGCGACCGTAGACGTTGTACAGGTAGTTGTTGAACGGCGTGCCGGAGGTGCCCTGGTAGCTGTGGGCCTGCTGTTCGGGCATCTTGTTGAACACGTTGTTGACCATCAGCGACAGGGTCAGGTCATCCTGCGCACGGTAGTTCACGCTCAGGTTGTAGGTAGTGTACGAACCCCACTTGCCTGCCTTGTAGCCCGATGCGGCGTGGGTGTACTCGTAGCCGTTCAGGCCTGCCAGGTAGTTCGGGGTGTGGCCGATGTAGTTCGCGTACAGCGTGGTGGTCCACTTGTCCAGCGACCAGGCCACCGACGCGTCGGAACGGACCTTGGCGTAGCTGTCGTAGTTCCACATCGACTTCGGGTTGCCCAGCAGGTCCTGGAAGTCCTCACCCGGCTGCGCCTGCACTTCACGCTTCAGCATGTTGGTGTAGTTGCCCGAGAACTGCAGCGAACCGAAGCGGCCGATGTCCTGCAGGTACTTGAAGCCGACGGTCACGGCCTGCAGGTTCTGGCGGGCCACGTTCATCTTCGGGGTGTACAGCGAGCTCAGGTTGCCGGCCGAATCGCGCACGACCCAGTCGGCCACGTTCTGGCAGGTGGCCGAGGAGCCATTCGGCAGGCCGTTGCGGCAGTAGTACTCGGCCAGCAGCAGCTGGTCGGTGCTGGCCGTATCGACTTCGTTCTCGATCTTCCAGTTGTAGTAGTCGGCCGAGATCGACAGGTTTGCCATCGGTGCCCAGACGATACCCGCGTTCCAGACGTCGGCGGTGATCGGCTCCAGGTCCGGGTTGCCGGCACGCTCGGAATAGACCGAGACGCTGTCGGCGTAGCGGCAGGCGTCGGTGTTGCCCGGGGTGTAGCCCAGCTCGCCGCAACGGTAGTAGTCGGTCGAGTTGGCAGCATAGTAGCCGCTGCGACCCTGGAAGGCGTCGGGCAGGGTCGGCGCGCGGAAGGCGGTGCCGTACTTGCCGCGGAACAGCAGGCTTTCGATCGGACGGAACTCCACGCCTACGCTGTAGGTGGCCTTGTCGACGGTGTTGTCGGCGATCTTGAAGGCGTCATAGCGACCGGAAGCGGTCACCGTCAGCGACTCCAGCAGCGGCATGCGCAGTTCGCTGGTCACCGCATAGTTGCTGCGATGGCCGTTGCCGGCAACAGCCGACGAGCCCCACACGTCGCCGTCCAGCAGGCGCTGGTCGGGGCTGTAGTCCCAGCCTTCGCTGCCGCCTTCGACGACCACGGCCAGGCCCGCGTCGCCACCCGGCAGCGAGAACAGCGAACCGTTGGTGACCTGCGCGCGAGCCAGGTTCTGCCAGGTGCGGCTGTGGTTGGTGGTGTAACCAGTGAAGCCAGCGAAATCTTCCGGCGAGATCGGCGAGTAGAACGCGCCCCAGTTGGTGTTGTAGATGCCGAAGCCATCCTTGGTGCCCAGCTGCGGGCCGAGCACCTTGTCGGCGAAGTAGCTGTTGATGGCATTGCCGAAGCGCTGGAACTTGCTTTCATCCAGGCGATATTCGCCGCGGGTGAAGCTCAGGCTGTAGTCCCAGTTGCCCACTGCGCCCTTGCCGCCCAGGGTGACCTGGTAGGCACGGCTCTTGTCGTTGTTCAGGATGCTCTTGTAGCCTTCGCCGCCGATGTCTTCCGGAGCAAAGGCGCGCTGCAGGTTGACCAGCTTGCCTGACGCCTGGTCGTAGAAGCCGCCCATGGTGCTCTTGGTGCCCCACCACAGGTAGTTCGAGCCCGAGGTGTACTCGGTCTTTTCCTTGCTGTACAGCACGTCGGCGAACAGCTGGAAGTTGTCGTTCACGTCGAAGGTCATCGACGAATAGAACTGGCCGCTGTCCTTGCCGTTCTTCAGGGTCTTGTAACCGGCGCCGAACACCGAGCCGCAGGACTGGCCGGTCGGGCGGTTGGCCAGCACGGTGGTGCCGCCAAACTGGCCGGCGACATTGGCGCAGTTGCCCGGGTCCATCATGTACAGCGCATTGGTCTTGGCGTCGATGACGGCGAAGTCGTTCGACGGCAGCTGTGCGGTATAGCCGTGGGTGTTGTTCTGCTTGGTCAGGTCACGCTGGTAGCCCCAGATCGGGTTGCTGCTTTCGATCTGCACGTTGACCAGCGCATTGAAGCGGTCGTCCAGCGCCGAGAAGCCGTGCGCGCCACTGACGCGGAAGCTGCTGCCACCGCCTTCGGTGGAGGTGCCGCCACGCACGGACAGGCTGCCGCCTTCCATGTGGTCCTTCAGGATGATGTTGACCACGCCGGCGATCGCGTCCGAACCGTACAGGGAGGACTGGCCGCCCGGCAGGACTTCGATGCGCTCGACGATGTCGATCGGAATGCCGCTGATGTTGTTGAACGCGTCGCCGCCGTTGTACAGCGCCGGGTAGGACATCATCGGGCGGCCGTTGATCAGGTACTTGGTGTACCCCGGATTCAGGCCGAACATGCCAGCGGCTTCAGCGCCCTGGGTGAACGAGGCGGAGGTCTGGCCACCCTGGATGCCGCCGGTGGTCAGCGAAGACTGCTGCAGCACTTCGGCGACGCTGTTGAAGCCGCGCGACTGGATGGCTTCAGCGCTGATGGTCATGACCGGGGTCTGGGTTTCAACCTGGGTCTGCGGGATCAGCGAACCGGTGACGGTGATCTTGTCCAGGTTGGTGGCCTTGTCCTGGGCCATTGCCGGCGAGGCGGCGACCAGGGCGGAAATCAAGGCGACGGCGAGGGTGTTGCGACGTGCGGAATTGCGAAGGTCTTTCATGTAGTTCCGTTCAAAGAGCAAATACAAATACGGCACTGCGCATGCGCCATCGTGCGTGCAATGAAACAGCGACGCAGCCCAAAACCAGTGCTTAGCGAACGTAACATGAACTTAACAACCTGTGCACGAATCTGTAGCAATCCTGAATTTCAGTCAGCTTGTGTCCAGCTTGTATGATGTTGGGTTATTCCCCCTGACCCGCCGGTGCTCGTTGTGAACAGTTCTCCCCGCCGTCCCCATGCAAGCCAGGTCCAGAAGGGACTCACGCCGCATGCCCGCATCCGCAACGTGATCGCGGTTGGTTCGGGCAAGGGCGGCGTCGGCAAGTCGACCACCGCAGTCAATCTGGCCGTGGCGCTGCAGCAGCTCGGCGCACGCGTGGGCGTGCTTGACGCGGACATCTATGGGCCGAGCGTACCGGCCATGCTGGGCCTGTCCGGTCGTCCGGAAAGCCCTGACAACAAGAGCATCGAGCCGCTGCGCGCGTTCGGCGTGGACACCATGTCGATCGGCTACCTGATCGAAGAGGATACGCCGATGATCTGGCGTGGGCCGATGGCCACCTCGGCGATGACCCAGCTGTTCAATGACACGCTGTGGGATGACCTGGATTTCCTGCTGATCGACCTGCCGCCGGGCACCGGTGACATCCAGCTGACCCTGACCCAGAAGATTCCGCTGGCCGGTGCGGTGATCGTTACCACGCCGCAGGACATCGCCACGCTGGATGCGAAGAAGGCGCTGAAGATGTTCGAGAAGGTGGAGGTGCCGGTGCTGGGCATCGTCGAGAATATGGCGGTACATACCTGCAGCAGCTGCGGGCATGTCGAGCACCTGTTCGGCGAGGGCGGCGGCGAGCGCATGGCCGCGCAGTATGGTGTGCCGTTGCTGGGTTCGCTGCCGCTGCAGATCGGCATCCGCGAGCAGGGGGATGCTGGCACTCCGATCACCGTGGCGCAGCCCGATTCGGTGCCAGCCCAGGCCTACCGCCATGCCGCCCAGCGCCTGATCGAGGAAGTGGGCAAGCGCCCGCGTGCCTCCATTCCGATTCTCTCTTCGCTGCTGTAGGTGCCAGGGCAGGGCCGCCGGCGACGCCCGGCCCCCTGCTAGAATCCACGCGCCCCCTCGTACCCAGGACAAAGCATGAGCATCAAGAGTGACCGTTGGATCCGCCGCATGTCCGAGCAGCACGGCATGATCGAGCCGTTCGAGGCCGGGCAGGTCAAGCAGGCCAATGGCGAGCGCATCGTCAGCTACGGCACCTCCAGCTACGGGTACGACGTCCGTTGCTCGCGCGAGTTCAAGGTGTTCACCAACATCAACTCGACGATTGTCGATCCCAAGCATTTCGATTCGGGCAGCTTCGTCGACATCACGGCCGATGAGTGCATCATCCCGCCGAACAGCTTCGCCCTGGCGCGTACCGTGGAGTACTTCCGCATCCCGCGCGACACCCTGGTGGTGTGCCTGGGCAAGAGCACCTACGCGCGCTGCGGCATCATCGTCAACGTGACCCCGTTGGAACCGGAGTGGGAAGGCCACGTCACCCTGGAATTCAGCAACACCACGCCGCTGCCGGCCCGCATCTATGCCAACGAAGGCGTGGCGCAGATGCTGTTCTTCCAGGCCGCGGCCGATGACATCTGCGAGACGTCGTACCGCGATCGTGGCGGCAAGTACCAGGGCCAGACCGGCGTGACCCTGCCGCGGACCTGATCGCCCGCGTCATTGCATGACGAAAGCGCCGGGCCGTGCCCGGCGTTTTCGCATGGTCCACGCGGTGCGTTCGCCGGGCACGACCCGGCGCTACGTCATTTGCCGCGACCGAACAGCATCGCAATGCCCACGCCCACCAGTGCCACCGGCCACCAGGTCAGCAGCAGCTTGGACAGGTTCAGGTGCGTCCAGCCGAGGTTGCTGGCGAGCATGAACAGGCCGATCAGGATCAGCAGGATGGCGGCAACGAGGTTGAATCGCATCGGGTCGGGCAAGGCTCAGGAACGGGCTGGATATCCTAGCCGTTCCTTCCAGTAGGCGACATGCTGGTCCAGCGCCGCAGGCTCGTAGCGGTGCGCCGGGCCGCTGCCCCAGACCGGGCCGGGCCAGGCCGGATCGCCGTCATGGCGGCCGATCACATGGAAGTGCAGCTGGCGCACGATGTTGCCCAGCGCGCCGATATTGATCTTCTCCACGCCGTCGTGGCCCTTCAGGGCCTTGCAGGCGCGGTTGAGCTCGGTGCGCAGCTTGTCCTGCTGCTCGCCGTCCAGCTCGATCCACTCGGTCACCCCGGCCAGGCGTGGTACCAGCACCAGCCAGGGGAATCGTTCGTCGTTCATCAGCCGCACTTGCGACAACGGTCCTTCCGCCACCAGCACGCTATCGGTGGCCAGGCGTGAATCGAGTTCGAATTCGCTCATCCAAGATGCTCCGAGAAGAAGTCCAGGGTGCGTTGCAGCGCCAGGGCGGCGCTGTCTGGATCATACGCATGTCCGACCTCGCGGTTGAAGGCGTGGTCGGCCGGATAGACGAAAGTGGCCATCTGCGGCAGCTTGTCGCGGTGGGCCTGGACGGCCTCCGGCGGGATGCTCCTGTCCTGGGTGCCGAAGTGGAAGATCACCGGCGCCTTGGGTGTCTCATCGAGGAACTGGACGTTGCGTGCGCCGTAGTAGCTGACCGACGGCAGCCCGAGCCGCAGCGCCGACAGCATCGCCACCGTGCCGCCCCAGCAGTAGCCGACGGTGCCGACCTTGCCGTAGGGGGCCAGCCGGGTGGCCGCCGCGCGGACCACTTCCAGCGCCTTCTCCATGCCCAGCGCGCTGACCCTTTCCAGGCCCTGCTTCACGCCGTCGGCGTCGTAGGGCAGGGCATCCGGGTCGGCATCGGGTCCATCGACCAGGTCGAAGAACGAAGGAGCCAGCACCGCATAGCCCTCGGCGGCGAAGCGCTCGGCCACGCCGCGGATGTGCGGGTTGGCGCCAAAAATTTCCTGCACCACCACCAGCCCGCCTCGCGCGGTGCCCTCGGGGAGTGCCTGCCAGGCCCGTACCGTGCCGTGGTGCGTATCCAGGGTGATCCATTCGTTCATCGCGGCTGACTCGCTTTGGAAACTGAAACCCGATTATCCGGTGCGCGTCAGTGCACGTCATGTCGGCAGTTGGGCCGGATCGGTGATCTCCAGCTGCCTGGCGTCTCCAGCTATCTGCGGGCAGGGTTGGAAACCATGGCCTAGGGTGGTTAGATGGCGGGGCACCACTGCGCTTGATCGTAGTTGGCGCCGCACGTGCGTTTTTTCGTCAAATTAACGGAGTGATTGATGAAGAGCATGATCGTGATGGCAGTAATGGGCATTTCATTGCTTGCGGTGATGGGGCCTGCCAAGGCTGCGGACCCTTATCCGAGGTGCACCGCGTGCTCCAGGGGCTGGGCCGAGTGTGTAGCAAACAACGGTGCTGATCACCCGATCTGTCAGCACAAGCAACTCGTATGCGATCAGATCTGCGCATGGGAGATCCCGGTAGTGGGCATCCCATCTGCCTTGGACGCGGGCGGGCGCGAGGCTCCGACAGGCAGGCTGGAGCTTGCTGTGGCGATGGCCAAGCGATTGTCCAGCTCCTGAGGTACAAGGGGCCGAACGACGGCCCCTTCCTCGGGGCGCGTCTCAGGGCGCGGGACGATAGCGGCGAGCCATCAGGCCAGCCCGGTATCCTCACTGGGGCGGCTGGCCGTTCAGAGCGCCGCCGCCAACCCCGGTATACTGGCGCCCTTTCAGGCCCCGGCCCCCAGGACCCCCTGCCATGCCGGCAGGGGCCCAGGCCCCCAGAGTCCCGCGATTCCATGTCCCAGCTGAACCCCAAAGTCGGCTTCGTCAGCCTTGGCTGCCCGAAGGCCCTTGTCGATTCCGAGCGCATCCTCACCCAGCTCCGCTCGGAAGGCTACGACATCGTCCCGTCCTACGATTCGGCCGACGTGGTGGTGGTCAACACCTGTGGCTTCATCGATTCTGCGGTGACCGAGTCGCTGGACGCGATCGGCGAGGCGATGAACCAGAACGGCAAGGTCATCGTCACCGGCTGCCTGGGCAAGCGCCCGGAGCAGATCCGCGAGGCCTACCCGAACGTGCTGGCGGTGTCCGGCCCGCAGGACTACCAGAGCGTGATGGAAGCGGTGCATGAAGCACTGCCGCCCAAGCACGATCCGTTCGTGGACCTGGTGCCCGACTACGGCATCAAGCTGACCCCGCGGCACTACGCGTACCTGAAGATTTCCGAGGGCTGCAACCACAAATGCAGCTTCTGCATCATTCCGTCGATGCGCGGCAAGCTGGTTTCGCGCCCGGTCGACGAGGTGCTGCGTGAAGCCGAGCGCCTGGTGCGTGGCGGCGTGCGCGAGCTGCTGGTGGTTTCGCAGGACACCTCGGCCTACGGCGTGGACGTGAAGTACGCCGAAAAGATGTGGCGCGACAAGGCCTACCAGACCCGTTTGAAGGCGCTGTGCGAAGGCCTGTCGGAGCTGGATGCGTGGGTGCGCATGCACTACGTCTACCCGTATCCGCACGTGGACGAAGTGGTGCCGCTGATGGCCGAGAACCGCATCCTCCCGTACCTGGATATCCCGTTCCAGCACGCCAGCCCGCGCATCCTGCGCCTGATGAAGCGCCCCGGCGCGGTGGAGAAGACCCTGGAGCGCGTGCAGAACTGGCGCCGTATCGCGCCGGACATCACTGTGCGTTCGACCTTCATCGTCGGCTTCCCGGGCGAAACCGAAGCCGAGTTCGAGGAACTGCTGTCGTTCCTTGACGAAGCGCAGCTGGATCGCGTCGGTGCGTTCGCCTACTCACCGGTCGAGGGTGCCACCGCCAACGACCTGCCTGACGCCGTGCCGGAAGAGGTGAAGCAGGAACGCCTGGCCCGTTTCATGGAGAAGCAGGCGCAGATTTCCGCCGCGCGCCTGGAAGCCAAGATCGGGACCGTGCAGCAGTGCCTGGTCGATGCCATCGAAGGCGATATCGCCGTGGCCCGCTCCAGGGCCGATGCGCCGGAGATCGACGGCCTGGTGCATATCCAGAACGCCGATCAGGTGCCGCTGCGGGTGGGCGAGTTCGTCGACGTGGAAATCACCGAGAGCGACGAGCACGACCTGTACGGCGATGCGCTGCCGGCCAATGCCCGCCCGGCGTTCGACCTCAAGGTACTGTGATCGCAACGGCCGCCGCCGGTGACGGCAGCGGTGTCCGGCGCTTCGTGCCGCCGCCGCGTGCGGCGGTCGATCCGCAGGTGTTCGCGCATCCGTTGTTTGCCGGATTGCAGGATTTCCGGGATCTGCTGCTCGGCCCTCGCTGGCCGTCCATCGCTGCACTTGATGCGCGCCTGGCATTGCCCGGGAAGCGCCTGGTTGAACAGGACGCCGCGCTGCTGGCCGATGGCCTGCACTACGAAGCCCGCATCGCGCAGGGGCGCATCGCCACCCGCGCAGACAACTGGCACGACCTGTTCAATGCGCTGGTCTGGGCCTCATGCCCACAGCTGAAGCGTGCGCTCAATGTGCAGCAGTGCGGGCATATCGAGGCCATGCCGCCTGGCCAGCGCAACCGCGCGCAGGCCGCGTTGACCCAGTTCGACGAAACCGGTGTGATCGTGCGCGTGCGCGATGACTCACTGCGGGCTGCCTGGGATGCACACGACTGGCCCGCGTTGTTTGACCCGGTGAACTGGCAGAGCGATGACATCGCCATCACCGCGGTATTCGGGCATGCGCTGATGGAACAGGCACTGCTGCCGGGGCGATTGCTGGTGGGCAAGTGCGTGGTGGTGCACAGCGATGCCGATGCGGCCTGCGTTGACGCGGTGGCCGTGGCCATCGCCGAGGGCAGGGCGGTGACCGATCCCTTGCAGCTGCGTCCGCTGCCGTTGGCTGGAATCCCGGGGTGGCACGAGGGACAGGATGCCGCCTTCTATCGCAATGCCGACTACTTCCGCCCGCTGCGTGCCGGCCGCGCGTACCCGCCGCCATTGCACGGGGCCATGTAGAGTCGACTGTCAGTCGACTGCTCTTCGTTCCGAGGCCGTGAGCGCCTGACAGATGGCTTTGGCGAGTCATCAACCGCGATGAAGATCGCGGTGCGTTTGCCGTCCCGCTGTGGAGGTTTGTGCCGCGCTTCGCGCGATAGTCGACTGACAGGCGACTCTACACCGTCTCGTATTCCACGCCGATCACCGCAAAGGTGAACCGCCCGCCGGGCAGCTCCACCGAAAACTCGTCATCCAGCCGCTTCTTCAGCAGCGCACGCGCCAGCGGCGAATCGATGCTGATCCAGCCCAGGCCTGCGTCGGTCTCGTCCGGGCCGACAATGCGGTAGCGGCTGGTGTCGCCACTGTCCACGTTCTCCAGCTCCACCCACGCGCCGAAGAACACCGCCCGCGGATCGGTTGGCGTAGTGTCGACCACGCGCAGTGATTCCAGCCGCTTGGTCAGGTAGCGCACGCGGCGGTCGATCTCGCCCAGCTGCTTCTTGCGGTAGGTGTACTCGGCATTTTCCGAACGGTCGCCTTCTGCGGCGGCTGCGGCCAGTGCTTTCACCACTTCGGGCCGCCGTACCCGCCACAGGTCATCCAGTTCGGCCTTCAGCCGAGCGTGGCCGGAGGCGGTGATCAGGGCGGTGCTCTTTTCTGCAGGGGGACGCCAGCGCGACATGCAATACGACTTCTTTTCCGGAGGACGAACGGAGGGTGGGGTCAGACTCCGCTCCCGCGGGAAGGGCTCTGACCCCGGCAGCGGCGGATCAGATCAGCGCTTGCCGCCGAAGATGCCGCCCAGCAGGCCGCGCACGATCTGGTTGCCCAGCTTGGTGCCGACCGTGCGCGTGGTCTGCTTGGCCATGGTCTCGATCATGCCCTGGCGGCGCTTGGTGCCGAAAATCGCATCCTTGATCGCCTGGCCGAAACCGCCTTCCTGCGCATCGTCCTGTTCGCGGCTGCGCGCGGCTGGCGCCTGCGCCTGCTCGACGCTCTTCTGTGCGCGCTGGGCCAGCAGTTCGGCAGCCGATTCGCGGTTGATCGCGGTGTCGTAGCGACTGCCGACCGGGCTGCCGGCACGCACCTGGGCGCGCTCGGCTTCGGTGATCGGCCCCATCCGGCAGCGTGGCGGCGCGATCATCGTCTGCTGCACCGGCATCGGCACGCCCTTGTCCTGCAGCGTGGAAACCAAGGCCTCACCGGTGCCGAGCTGGCTCAGTACCTTGGCCACGTCCAGCTTCGGGTTCGGCACGAACGTCTCGGCCGCGGTCTTCACCGCTTTCTGGTCGCGCGGGGTGAACGCCCGCAGCGCGTGCTGCACGCGGTTGCCGAGCTGGCCGAGGATGTTGCCCGGCACGTCGTCGGGGAACTGCGAGCAGAAGTACACGCCCACGCCCTTGGAGCGGATCAGGCGCACCACCTGCTCGATGCGCTGCACCAGCGACGGCGGTGCGTCGTCGAACAGCAGGTGGGCCTCGTCGAAGATGAAGACCAGCTTCGGTTTGTCCAGGTCGCCCACCTCCGGCAGTTGTTCGAACAGCTCCGACAGCAGCCACAGCAGGAAGGTGGAATAGAGCTTGGGCTTGAGCACGAGCTGGTCGGCGGCGAGGATGCCGATCATGCCGCGGCCGTCGAGATTGACCCGCATGATGTCGGCCAGTTCCAGGGCCGGCTCACCGAAGAAGTTCTCGCCGCCATCCTGCGCCAGGCGCAGCACCGACCGCTGGATCGCGGCGATCGACTGCGCGCTGACCAGGCCGTATTCGGTGGAAATGTCCTTGCGCTCCTCGGCCACCAGGCCAAGCAGGGCGCGCAGATCGTCCATGTCCAGCAGCAGCAGGCCACGGTCGTCGGCCAGCTTGAACACGATGTCGAGCACGCCGGACTGGGTGTCGTTCAACTCGAGGATGCGCGCCAGCAGGGTCGGGCCCATCTCGCTGACCGTGGTGCGCACCGGATGCCCGAGCTTGCCGTACAGGTCCCAGAAAATGGTCGGGCTGGCGGCCGGTGCGTAGTCGGCCACGCCGATCTCGGCGGCGCGCTTGAGCAGGTTCTCGGCGCCGGTGCCCGGCACGGCCAGGCCGGACACGTCGCCCTTCACGTCGGCGAGGAATACGGGTACGCCCAGTCGCGAAAAGCCTTCGGCCAGGGTCATCAGGGTCACGGTCTTGCCGGTGCCGGTGGCGCCGGCCACCAGGCCGTGGCGGTTGCCGAGTTTCGGCAGCAGGGTGACGGCCACATCGTCGGTGATGCCTTTGCCGAGCAGAATCGGATCCATGGTCCAGCCCTTGTGGTGAATAGCCCAATGTTAACCGCCGGCAGTGGCAGTCCGAAGGTCGGCTTGCCCCGACCTTGGCGGCGCCGCTACTCTGCCTGCCTGTTTCGCACACAGTGCCATCAATGCCCGTTTCTGTCCTGATTTCCCGCGGTTGGCCGCTGCTGGCCCTGGCCGGCCTGGTTTCCCTGGCGCCCGACGCCCATGCGCAGCGGGTCTCGGCCCGGGACAAGGCGAAGGTGGATGCGCTGCAGCAGCGCATGACCGTCGCCGAGAAGCGCTACAGCGATGCGCTGCTGCTGGTCGCCAATGCCGACCCCAAGGGCAGCAACGAGGCCGACGCCGCGCTGGAGGACATGGAAGACGTTCTCAACGACTGCGTGAAGCAGAAGGGCTGCCAGATGGGCACGCTGCTGGCCAGCTACAAGCGCCTGCTCAAGCACGACGCCGATGCGGCGGGCAGCGATGAGGTGGCCGACGAGGGCGGTGACCGGCTGGAAGCCGACCCCGACCATATCGGCCCGCTTACCGCCGACGTGCCGGAGGCGGCCCGCGCCGCTGCGCTGCTCAACGACAAGCGGCACGCCTTCGACAGCATGGTCGAATACAACCCGGCCGTGCAGGCGGGCATCCGCCGCTGGCTGACCGACATGCGCCCGGCGCTGCTGACCAGCTACGAGAACTACCAGAACCTGCGTGCGGTGATGTGGCCGGAGTGGGAAAAGCGCGGCCTGCCCGAGGCGCTGCTGTTCGGCATCATGGCCAAGGAGTCCAACGGCCGCGTGCATGCCTCCTCGCGCGCCGGCGCCGCCGGCCTGATGCAGTTCATGCCGGCTACCGGCCGCCGCTTCGGCCTTGGCCCGGATGGCACCGGCTTCGACACCCGCTTTGACGCGCGCAGCGCCGCCGAAGCCAGCGCCAGTTACCTCAACGAGCGCCTGCGCGAACTGAACAACAACGTGGAAATGTCGGTGGCCGCCTACAACGGTGGTGAAGGCCGTGCCGCGCGCGTGTTCAAGCAGAGTGCGGGCCAGAGCTTCTGGACCGACAGTGTCTACAACCAGTTCCCCGGCGAGACCAAGGACTATGTGCCGATGGTGATCGCGGCGGCCTGGATCTTCCTGCACCCGCAGCAGTACGGCGTGGAATTCCCAAAGATCAGCGCGCAGCCGGCCACGCTGCGCCTGGCCAAGTCCACCACCATCTACGAACTGACCATCTGCCTGGGCAGCCACGGCACCCGCGATGGCTACATGCGCGCGCTGCGCAACCTCAACCCGCGCTATGAAGCCGACGGCTGGATTCCGGCCGGCACGCTGATCAACGCTACCACCCGCATCGCCGGCCTGTACCAGCGCAACTGCGTCAGCGGCCCGCGTGCCGACCTGGCCCGTACCCTGATCACCGCCGACCTGAACGCGGCGATCAAGCGCCCGGCCGCCGCCGGCTACACCGGCAGCGTGGCCGTGGGCGGCGTGGTGCCGGTGGCCGACGCCGCAGCCTCCACCAGCGTGCCGACCACCCCGGTCGCTCCGGTGGCCGCGCCGCGCCCGGCCGCACGGCCAAAGCCGCCGCGCAGCCACAAGGTGGGCCGGGGTGAAACCCTGGGCGCCATTGCCGCGAAGTTCCAGTGCGATGTGCCGACCCTGGCCCGCGCCAACGGCCTGAAGGCCCCGGCCTACAGCCTGCGCCAGGGCCAGACGCTGAAGCTGCAGGGCTGCGACAAGTAATTCCCACGACCGCTGGAATCTGCAATGGACCTCGAAGACACCCGCAACCTGTTCGCCAACCTCCGCGAAAACACCGACTGGGACATCAAGGGCCCGTTGCTGTGGGGGTACTTCTTCGTGCACTCCACCGCTGAGCCGCTGCAGGCGCTGGCAGAGCACCTGCAGGCGGAGGGCTATACCTTCGTGGAATTGTTCGAGCAGGAGCCGGAAGAGGGCGACGCGCCGTTCCACGTGCTGCATGTAGAGCGCGTGGAGATCCACGACGAAGCCTCGCTGGACCGCCGCAACCAGGAATTCGCAGCGCTGGCCGCGGAGAAGGGCGTGGAAGACTACGACGGCATGGACGTCGGTCCGGCCCCGGTCCTGCAGTAACGCGCTTCTGGCTGTAGAGCCGAGCCCATGCTCGGCTTCCTTTGCCCACAGAAATGCATGGCCGGTTGCAGCCAGTAGCCGAGGATGGGCTCGGCTCTACATGTACCTCAGCGCAGCTTCGCCAGCGCCTGGCCCAGCTGCACCGGGCTTTCAGCGGCCAGCTGCGGGGCGAACTCAGCCACGCCCGGCGGCAGCAGCACGATCACGGTCGAACCGTAGTTGAAGCGCGCCATCTCGGCGAAGCGCTCCAGCCTGATGCCCTGGCCGCGGTAGTCCTTGCGCGTGATGCGGTCGCCATAATGCGGAATTTCCTCGCCGCTCCACACGGTTTCGACGCCCGATACCAGCAACGCACCCACCATCACGCTGACCATCGGGCCGAAGCTGGTGTCGAAGTGGCAGACCAGGCGCTCGTTGCGGGCGAACAGGCGCGGCACGCCGTTCACTGCGGCCGGGCCGACGCTGAACAGGCGGCCCGGCACGTGCACGGTCTCGCGCAGGGTGCCGGTCCACGGCATGTGCACGCGGTGGTAGTCGCGCGGCGACAGGTACACGGTCGCGTACAGGCCGTCGTTGTACGGTTTGGCATCCTCGTCACTGCCCAGCAGTTCGGCGGCGGTGAACGATTGGCCCTTGGCCTGGAAGATGCGGCCGGCCTCGATCCTGCCGAGCTGGCTGATGCGGCCGTCGGCCGGCATCACCAGGCTGCGCGGATCGGCGTCGGCCACGCGCGCGCCCGGCTTCAGCGCGCGGGTGAAGAACTGGTTGAAGGTCGCATAGCTGCGCGGGTCCGGGTTGGCCGCTTCGTCCAGGTTCACGTTGAACTTGCGGGTGACCGTGTCGATCAGCCAGCGCGACACGCGCGGATCGTCCGAGTACGCCAGCGAACGCGCCATCGAAGACAGCAGGCGGTGGGGCAGGGCGTACGTCAGGGCGGTGGTGAGGCTCATGGGGCGGTTTTCTCGGTCAGCTTCTGCAGGTCGCGGGCGATCGCCGGCGCGTTGAACGGGGGGCGCACCAGGCCGGCAAGGCGGCCCTGCGGGTCGAGCACGGCCAGGCTGGCCGAATGCTCGACGGTGTAATCCTCGGGGTTCTCGTCGAAGTGCTTGCCCGGCACCTTCTGGAACACGAAACCGAGCGAGGTGGCGAAGCGCTCCAGCGACGGGATATCGGCGGTGGCGGCCAGGGTGTCCTTGTGGAAGCCGTGCGCGTATTCGCCGAGCCGGGTGGCGCTGTCACGATCCGGGTCGACCGAGATGAACAGCACGCGCGGGCGCAGGCTGTCGGGCAGGGCCTCCCACTGGTTCTGCGCGCCAGCCAGCTCGGCCAGGGTGGTCGGGCAGACGTCCGGGCAGAAGGTGAAGCCCAGGAACACCAGCGTCCAGTGGCCCTTCAGCTCGCCCGGTATCAGGCGGGTGCCGTCGGACTGGGCCAGGTTGAAGTCGGGCAGTTCGCGCGGCTGCGGGTACAGCGTGATCGCTTCGGTGGCCGGGGCATTGGCCGGCGGCTTCGGCGCAAACACCTGCTGGGCGGCCAGCAGGCCCAGGCCCGCCGCCAGGGCGATCAGCAGGATGATGCCGGCATTGCGATTGAACATGGGTGCCCCCGCGCGAAGTGGGCTCCATCATACCGGGTGAGGCCGGATCGTTTCCGCCGCAACGGATGCTGCCGCGGGCGCCAGCCCCTATAATCGGGGCCCACTTTGCCCGCAGTACCGCCATGACCGCTGAAACGGCCGCCGAACTCCACACGATCATCGATCTGATCCGCTACGGCACCAGCCGTTTCAACGAAGCCGGGCTGACCTTCGGTCACAGCTACGACAATGCGCTGGACGAGGCCACCCAGCTGGTGCTGCACAGCCTGCACCTGCCGCACGATCTGGGCCCGGCCTATGGCCAGGCGCGCCTGCTGCAGGCCGAAAAGCTGCGCGTGCTGGAACTGTTCCAGCGTCGCATCGATGAACGCATCCCGGCCGCCTACCTGACCGGTGAGGCCTGGTTCGCCGGCCTGAGCTTCAAGAGCGACAAGCGCGCGCTGGTGCCGCGTTCGCCGATCGCCGAACTGATCGAATGCGGCTTCGAGCCGTGGCTCGCCGGCCGCGATGTCAGCCGTGCGCTGGACCTGTGCACCGGTTCGGGCTGCATCGCCATCGCCATGGGCCACTACTACCCGAACTGGGAAGTGGATGGCGTCGACCTCAGTGACGAAGCACTGTCGCTGGCCGAGGAAAACAAGGAACGCCTGCAGGCGCACAACGTCACCCTGATCAAGTCGGACCTGTTCAACGGCCTGACCGGCCGCCACTACGACCTGATCGTCACCAACCCCCCGTACGTCACCAACGACGAGACCGACGCCCTGCCGCAGGAATACTCCTACGAGCCGGAGATGGGCCTGCGTGCCGGCGACGACGGCCTGGACCTGGTGCTGAAGATCCTGCGTGACGCGCCGCTGCACTTGAGCGAGGACGGCCTGCTGATCTGCGAAGTGGGCGAATCCGAGCAGCACCTGATCAAGCTGCTGCCGGAAGTCGATTTTTCCTGGATCGAGTTCAAGGTCGGCCAGATGGGCATCTTCGCGGTCGAATGCCGCGAGCTGATCGCCCACAGCGCACGCATCACCGAACTGGCGGCGCAGCGCCCGTGAGCT
This sequence comes from Stenotrophomonas sp. A3_2, assembly GCF_036624925.1. NCBI lineage: Bacteria > Pseudomonadati > Pseudomonadota > Gammaproteobacteria > Lysobacterales > Lysobacteraceae > Stenotrophomonas > Stenotrophomonas sp. A3_2. The sequence continues at coordinate 19,392 of NZ_JAZKVY010000261.1, read as the reverse complement.
CCAATTCGTTCGGCAAGCTGTTCACCGTCACCACGTTCGGCGAGTCGCACGGGCCGGCCATCGGCTGCGTGATCGATGGCTGCCCTCCGGGGCTGGCGCTGGACGCGGCCGAATTCGCCCACGACCTGCAGCGCCGTGCCACCGGCAAGAGCCGGCACACTTCCGCGCGGCGCGAGGCCGACGAGGTCGAGATCCTCTCTGGCGTGTACGAGGGCCTGACCACCGGCACCCCGATCGCGCTGCTGATCCGCAACACCGACCAGCGCAGCAAGGACTACGCCAACATCGGCCAGCAGTTCCGGCCGGGCCATGCCGACTACAGCTACTGGCACAAGTACGGCATCCGTGACCCGCGCGGTGGCGGCCGTTCCTCGGCGCGCGAAACCACCATGCGCGTAGCCGCCGGGGTGGTCGCCAAGAAGTGGCTGGCCGAGCGCTTCGGCGTGACCGTGCGCGGCTACCTGTCGCAGCTGGGCGACATCACCCCGGCCGGTTTCGACTGGTCGGCGGTGGAAGACAACCCGTTCTTCTGGCCGCACGCTGCACAGGTGCCCGAACTGGAGGCGTACATGGACGCGCTGCGCAAGTCCGGAGATTCGGTCGGTGCGCGCGTGGACGTGGTCGCCGACAACGTGCCGCCGGGCTGGGGTGAGCCGATCTACGGCAAACTCGACGGTGAACTGGCTGCTGCGCTGATGAGCATCAACGCGGTGAAGGGCGTGGAGATCGGCGACGGTTTCGCCAGCGCCGCGCAGAAGGGCACCGAACACCGCGACCTGCTGACCCCGCAGGGCTTCGCCAGCAATCACGCGGGTGGCATCCTCGGTGGCATTTCCACCGGCCAGCCGGTGGTCGCCTCGATCGCGTTGAAGCCGACCTCCAGCCTGCGCCTGCCGGGCCCGTCGCTGGATACGTCCGGCAACGTGGTCGAGGTGGTCACCACCGGCCGCCACGACCCCTGCGTCGGCATCCGCGCCACCCCGATCGCCGAGGCGATGGTGGCGATGGTGCTGATGGACCAGGCGCTGCGCCACCGCGCGCAGTGCGGCGATGTCGGCACGGTCACCCCGCGCATTCCCGGGCAGATCGATGGCTGACACGCGGCCGATCGTGTGGGTGAGCCAGCCGCTGATCGACGCGGCCATCGCGCCGCTGCGCGATCGCGTGCAGCTGCGCAGCACCGACACCGTCACCGCCTGGGCGCCGGACCAGATCGCCGAACAACTGGCCAGCGCCGACGGCGCGATCATCACGCTCAACGAGCGCATCGGCGCGGCCCAGGTGGCCGGCGCCGCGCAGCTGCAGGTGATCGCCAATGTCGGGGTGGGCTACAACAACCTGGATGTGGACGCGCTCAGCGCGGCCGGCATCCTGGCCAGCAACACGCCGGACGTCCTGACCGAAACCACCGCCGATCTCGGTTTCGCCCTGCTGATGGCCACCGCGCGCCGCATTACCGAGTCCGAGCGCTGGCTGCGCGAAGGGCAGTGGCAGCAGTGGTCGTTCCAGACCATGCTCGGTGCCGATATCCACGGCAGCACGTTGGGCATCCTTGGCATGGGCCGCATCGGCCAGGGCATCGCCCGTCGCGGCGCGCACGGTTTCGGCATGAAGGTGCTGTACCACAACCGTTCGCAGCTGCCGGCGGCGACCGAGGCGGAATTGGGCGCGACCTATGTGGATCTGGATACGCTGCTGGCACAGTCCGACCACCTGCTGCTGGTGCTGCCGTACACGCCGGCCTCGCATCATCTGATCGATGCCGCCGCAATGGCGAAGATGAAGCCGTCGGCGACGCTGGTGAATATCGCCCGCGGTGGCCTGGTCGATGAGATCGCGCTGGCCGACGCGCTGGCCAACGGTCGCCTGGCTGCGGCGGGCCTGGATGTGTACGAAGGCGAGCCAACGGTACGCCCGGAACTGCTGGCGCTGCGCAACGTCGTGCTCACTCCGCATATCGGCAGCGCCTCGCTGGCCACGCGCACGGCGATGGTACAGCTGGCCGTGGATAACCTGGTTGCTGGGCTCGGCCTGAACGGCGGCCCGTCGCGCATGCCGAGCGCGATCAACGCTGATGCGGCGATGGCCGCGCGCGTGACGCTGGGCAAAAAAACCGGGAAACGATAGGGAACCTCCGCGCGCCCCGCTTGAGGAGGTTCCCCGAACCCAGCTGTCGTGCGTGTTTTTCCCCATTCCCGTTTTCGTGAGAGTTCCTCCATGAGCAATGCACAGCGCAGTTTCCACGTCGCCGTCGTCGGTGCCACCGGCGCCGTCGGCGAGACCATGTTGTCGATCCTGGCCGAGCGTGATTTCCCGGTCGGCACCCTGAGCGTTCTCGCCTCCGAGCGTTCGGCCGGCGGCGAGATCGAGTTCAACGGCCAGAAGGTCAAGGTCCAGGACCTGGCCACCTTCGATCCCACCGGCGTCGAGATCGCCCTGTTCTCGGCCGGTGGCAGCGTGTCCAAGGAGTACGCACCGAAGTTCGCCGCAGCAGGCGCGGTGGTGATCGACAACTCCTCGGCCTTCCGTTACGACGATGACGTGCCGCTGGTGGTGTCCGAGGTCAACCCGGAACAGGTCGCCAACCGTCCGCGCGGCATCATCGCCAACCCGAACTGCTCGACCATGCAGATGCTGGTGGCGCTGGCACCGCTGCACCGCAAGTACGGCATCGAGCGCATCAACGTCTCCACCTACCAGTCGGTGTCCGGCGGCGGCCGCTCGGCGATGGAGGAACTGGGCAAGCAGACCGGCCAGCTGCTCAGCTTCCAGGAGATCGATCCGCAGCGTTTCCCGGTGCAGATCGCCTTCAACCTGATCCCGCACATCGATGACTTCCAGGACAACGGCTTCACCAAGGAAGAAATGAAGCTGATCTGGGAGACCCGCAAGATCCTCGGCGATGACGGCATCCTGGTGAACCCGACCGCGGTGCGCGTGCCGGTGTTCTACGGCCACTCCGAGTCGGTGGCGATCGAGACCCGAGACAAGGTCACGGTCGCCGAAGCGCGCGCGCTGCTGGAGCAGTCGCCGGGCATCGAAGTGGTGGATCGCCACGAGGCCGGTGGTTACCCGACCCCGGTCACCCACGCCTCAGGCACCGACGCGGTGTACGTCGGCCGCATCCGCGAGGATCTCTCGCACCCGCGTGGCCTGAACCTGTGGATCGTGTCGGACAACGTGCGCAAGGGCGCAGCCCTGAATGCCGTACAGCTGGCCGAGCTGGTTGCCGCCGAGCAGCGTTGATGGAGAGGCCGGGCAATGCCCGGCCTTTTCTGTAGAGCCGAGCCTACGCTCGGCTCAGGCCATGCAGCCGAGCATGGGCTCGGCTCTACATGGGTGCGGACCTTGGTCCGCACGCTTTATAGTGTCGCCCATGAATAAACGGGCCAGGGGCGCAAAGCGCCCGCTCACCTATCTTTCCGCAGCGCTGCTCGCCTTGGCCAGCAGTTCGGCGCTCGCCCTGGGGTTGGGCGACATCCGCGTCCTGTCCAGGCCGGGCCAGCCCCTGCTGGCAGAAATCCCGGTCGTTTCGGCCGATCCGTCCGAGCTGGAAAACCTGCGGGTGGCCTTGGCCTCGCCGGTCACTTTCGAGCGTGTCGGCCTGCAGCGGCCGACCGGACTGGTCAGCGAACTGCAGTTCGAGCTGACCCGCGACACGCAGGGCAGAGCGGTGGTGCGGGTGACCTCGCAGGCACCGGTGGAGACGCCGTCGCTGAGCTTCCTGATCGAAGCCGACTGGGGCCAGGGCCGCCTGGTGCGCGAGTACTCGGCGCTGGTCGATGCGCCGCCCAGTGCGCTGGCCGTGGCCGAGCCGGAAATCGTCGCGCCGGCAGGCACGCTCTCCAATGCGATCGTGCGCGAACCTGCACCGGCTTTGGCAACGGTGCCAGCCGCAGAGGCGCCCGCTGCGCCGCCATCTGCGGTGGCGGCTGCAGCAGCACGCCCGCGTGCGGCCTCCGCGCCGGTCGCTGCACCGGCGGCCGATGGCAGCGTCACCGTACAGCGCGGTCAGACCCTGTCGCAGATCGCCAGGGTGGTGGCGCGTGGCAGCCAGGTCAGTCGCGACCGCGCGATGATCGCCCTGCTGCGTGCCAATCCCGAAGCCTTCATCCGTGGCAACGTCAACCTGCTCAAGCAGGGCGCGGTGCTGCGCATGCCGGGCAGCGATGCGCTTGCGGCGGTCGACGCCGCCGAAGCGGCGACGCTGGTGCGCGAGCACGCCGCGCAATGGCGTCAGGCGCGTACCGTGCCGCAACCGGCGGGCATGCTCGCACCGGTTGCCAGGGCGGCAGCCACGAACGCTTCTTCCCCGGCTGCGGCCAACGGGCCACGGCTTGAGATCGCTCCGGCGCTGGCGTCAGACGCCGCGCACGCGGGCACAACCACCGGCACCGCTGCCGGCAGCGAGGGTGACATGCTGGGCAACGAACAACTGCGCCAGGCGCGTGAGGACATCGCCACCCGTGATGCCGAGATCGGCGAGCTGAAGCAGCGCGTGGCCGACCTGGAGAAACTCAGGGAACAGCAGCAGTCGCTGATCGCGATGAAGGACAACGACCTGGCCGCTGCGCAGCAGCGCCTGGCGCAGGCGCCGGGTGCTCGTGATGCGGCGACACCGTGGTACTGGCTGGGGCTGCCGGTACTGCTGCTGGTGGCTGGGGCTGCCTGGCTGCTGCGTCGTCGCAAGCCGTCGCCGTTGCCTCCGCTGCGTGAGGAAGACGATGCCGCCGGCCTGGCCGCAGCGGTGCCGGCAGGTGCCGCGCTGGATGCGCTGGCCGAGCAGTCCTCGTGGTCGTCGCCTGGTGCCGGCAACGGCCGCCAGGAACCGGCGATGCCTGCGTGGGCGACCGGAACCGAAGCGCACGACGTGGTGGTCGCCGAACCCACCGCTGAGCACGCGGTGCGGGCCGACCAGGAGTCCGACACGCTGCGCGACCAGGACGCGGTGGCATTGCCCGAAGCGGTGACCGATCTGCCGCGCTGGGACGATCCCGCAACCACCGGCGACGAGGTGGTCCCGGCCGAGCCGCTGCAGGACGATCGCGTTGTACCGCAGGTGCCGGCCGAGGTGGTGGTGCCCGACTACGCACTGCATGCCGAACGGCAGCCGCAGTTCCGCGGTGTGTTCGATCTGCCGGCCGACGCGCATGAGAACCCGTCTCCGGCGGATGCCGCAGGTCCCGAAGCCATCGACGGCATCGACCGTGTCAGCACCGAGGCTGCTCATTCCGACGACACCGCGTCGAGCGCACCCGCGCCTGCCGATGACGCGGGCTGGTCGCCACGTGCCGGCCAGGAGCGCCTGGAACTGGCCATTGCCTACCTCGATCTGGGTGACGCGCAGACGGCGCGCACCTTGTTGCTGGAAGTGGCCGAGGGCGGTGACCTGCACAGCCAGACGCAGGCCCGCGAACTGCTTGCCCGCCTGCCGTGACCGAACCCGCCGACAAGGACCCTGCCATGAGCCGCGAGCGCCGTATCGACTACGTTGAATTCGCCTCCAGCGACCCGGCCGTCAGCCGTGCCTTTTTCGAAACGGCGTTCGGCTGGTCATTCGTCGACTACGGCAGCGACTACACGGCTTTCGACGATGGCCGCCTGCAGGGCGGCTTCTTCCGTGGCCAGCCGCAGCGGGCCGACGACAGCGGTGCACCGCTGCTGGTGCTGTATGCCGACGATCTGGCTCCGGTCGAGGCCGCCGTGCGCGACGCCGGCGGCCAGATCGTACGCCCGGTGTTTTCCTTCCCCGGTGGCAGCCGCTTCCAGTTCGTCGAGCCCGGTGGCAACGAACTGGCCGTCTGGTCCGAACGCGATCCGGCCTGAGCGCCGCCCCACCCGCAACATCGAGGTAGCACATGCGTTATGCGCTTGGCGTCGAGTACGACGGCAGCGATTTCAGGGGCTGGCAGAACCTGGGCGAGGGTGGTCCCAGCGTGCAGGCCAGCCTCGAGCAGGCCTTGTCATCGGTGGCGGATGCGCCGCTGCAGGTGGTCTGCGCCGGCCGCACCGATGCCGGTGTGCACGGCCAGTGCCAGGTCGTGCATTTCGACACTGACGTGGTGCGTGACCCGCGCGCCTGGATGCTCGGCACCACCACCCGCCTGCCGCGTTCGATCGCGGTGCGCTGGTGCGTGCCGGTGGCCGATGATTTTCATGCGCGCTTCTCGGCACGTGCGCGCCGCTACCGCTATCGGCTGCTCAACCGCGAGGTGCGGCCCGCGCTGGACCGGCAGACCCTGAGCTGGGAGCGCCGCGCGCTGGACGAGACCCTGATGCACGCCGCCGGCCAGGCCCTGCTCGGCGAGAACGATTTCAGCGCGTTCCGTTCGGTGCAGTGCCAGGCGCTGCATGCCCGGCGTGAGCTGCAGTCATTGCAGGTCAGCCGCCAGGGCGAAGTGATCGAAGTCGCAGTGCGTGGCAATGCATTTCTTCATCACATGGTCCGCAATATCGTCGGATCGTTGATCCTGGTGGGCAGCGGCGAAAAACCGGTGGAATGGATCGCCGAACTGCTGGCTGGGCGCGACCGCACCGTAGCTGGTCCCACCGCACCGCCGCAGGGCCTGGTGTTCCTTGGGCCCCTGTACCCCGACAACTGGCATCTGCCCGCCGAGGTCACGCTATGAGCCGTTCCTACTACCGTACACGCATCAAGTTCTGTGGAATGACCCGCGCCGGCGATGTCCGCCTGGCCGGTGAGCTGGGCGTGGACGCGGTGGGTTTCATCTTTGCCCGCGAGAGCAGCCGCCGGGTCGCGCCTGCCGAGGCGCGCGCGATGCGCCAGGCAATCGCGCCGATGGTCGACGTGGTTGCGCTGTTCCGCAACAACAGCAAGGAAGAAGTGCGCGAGGTGCTGCGCACGGTACGACCGACGCTGCTGCAGTTCCATGGCGAGGAGGACGAGAGCTTCTGCCGCAGCTTCAACATGCCGTACCTGAAGGCGATTGCCATGGGGGGGCGCGAAGAGGTCAATGCCCGCACCCTGCAACTGCGTTATCCCAGCGCTGCCGGCTTCCTGTTCGACAGCCACGCGCCGGGTGGCGGTGGCGGCACCGGCGTGGCGTTCGACTGGGGCCGCGTCCCGACCGGATTGCATCGGCCGTTCCTGCTGGCCGGTGGCCTGAACCCGGAAAACGTCTACGACGCCGTGCTGGCGACGCTGCCGTGGGGCGTGGACGTCTCCAGCGGTATCGAACTGGAGCCGGGCATCAAGGACGGTTACAAGATGCGCACCTTCGTCGAGGAAGTGCGGCGCGCCGATTGCACCGTCCTGGAGTGATCCGCGTCACCTGAGGGGCGCCGGGATGTCATCGTCGACGGTGAGCCTTGCAGCAGACCCTCAACCAGGGACTGTCCGCCGACGGCATCGTCGGTCGCCACACCGCTGCCGCCCTGGCGGCGTGGCGTGTGCAGGGTCATGAACCCGCAGCGGCTGTGCCCAAAGGGCCGTCGCTCAACGATGCATCGCATCCGGACCACGCACTGCACAACGCTGGCCGCAGCAAGCTTCCCAGCGTGTTTTCCGAAGAGGCTGCGGCCAATATCACCCTGCATGCAAAGCAGAACGGTATCGACGCGGCCGACAAGCTGCAGAGCATCACGGTGCAGGATGGCAAGCCGTTCGTGATGGGCACGACGCCGGGTTTCCGCACCGCTGTCGATCTGGCCCAGGCGCCGCCGTCGCTGGAGCAGACCAGTGCCAAGCTGCTGGCAGATCCGTCGCACCAGCAGCAGGTGCATGAGGAGCAGCAGCGGGTCGCGATGGGCGGTCGCTGAGGCCTGCATTGCCGGCTCCGGGAGGTGGATGCCGCCCGGGGCCTCGTCTCATCGCAGTTGCGCTGCTGCCCAGTCGGCCAGGGCGTCTACCCGTGCATCGGCCGGGCCATCCGGCCGCGCCAGCACCCAGAAGCCGCCGGTGGCCGCAAACCCCCACGGTGCGACCAGCCGGCCTGCTGCCAGATCTTCGGCCACCAGCGGCTCGGGCGCGATTGCCGGGCCCAGCCCGGCCACGGCTGCTTCCAGCAGGTAATAGAGATGTTCGAAAGCGGTGCCCAGCTGCAGCTTTGACGGGTCCAGGCGGTGTGCCTGCGCCCAGGCGGGCCAAGCCTGTGGACGTGACGTGGTGTGCAGCACGGTTTCCTGCAGCAGTGCCGAGGGCGGTGCCTGCCGCAGGCGCTGCGCCGCCGGATGTGACGGGGCCACCACCACACCGACCCGTTCCGGTGCCAGCTCGCGGACCTGCCAGCCGCGTGGCCACGGTCCCTGCGCCAGCAACAGCACGGCGTCCAGCGCCGCCTGCGCTTCGGTGAAACTGCCGTCCAGCGCCGACCACTGCAGGCGCACGCCGGGCAGGGCGGCCTGCAGCACGGGCAGGCGCGGAATCATCCAGCGTGCCAGTACGCTGCCGCTGCAGCCCAGTACCAGTGCTGGGGAGGCCGCGGGCCGCCGCAGCTCGCGCACGCAGCCTTCGATCCCGGCGAAGGCCTCGCTGCACGCTGCCTGCAGGCGCGTACCCGCAGCGGTCAGGCGCAGGCCGCGACCGGCACGCTGGAACAGCGCCAGGCCGAGGTGATCCTCCAGCAGCTTCAGTTGCCGGCTGACCGCGCCGTGGGTGACGTGCAGGTCCTGTGCGGCGCGCCCGACGCCGCCAAGGCGGGCAGTGGCTTCGAACGCGCGCAGCGCATTGAGGGGAGGCAGCAGGGAGCGGCTCACGTGAGATTTCCTGACGATATGTGCCAGATAATATCCATTTTCCGGTCATGACCCGTGCGCTAGAGTATCCACCTGTCTGAACCACCGGTCGTATCCATGTCTGCCTCCCCCATTGCCGACTACCACGCCTTCCCGGATGCCCAGGGCCACTTCGGCCGCTACGGTGGCAGCTTCGTTGCCGAAACCCTGGTCGGCCCGCTGCAGGAACTGGCCCAGGCCTATGACCAGGCCCGCCAGGACCCCGCGTTCCAGGCGGCCTATGACCGCGACCTGGCGCACTACGTGGGCCGGCCGAGCCCGATCTATCACGCCCAGCGCCTGAGCGATCACGTCGGCGGCGCGCAGATCCTGCTCAAGCGCGAGGACCTGAACCACACCGGTGCGCACAAGATCAACAACACCATCGGCCAGGCACTGCTGGCCGCACGCATGGGCAAGAAGCGCATCATCGCTGAGACCGGTGCCGGCCAGCATGGCGTGGCCAGTGCCACCGTTGCCGCGCGTCTGGGCCTGGAATGCGTGGTCTACATGGGCGCCACCGACATCGAGCGGCAGAAGATCAACGTCTACCGCATGAAGCTGCTCGGTGCGACGGTGGTGCCGGTCACCTCCGGCTCGGCCACCCTGAAGGACGCGCTCAACGAAGCGATGCGCGACTGGGTGACCAACGTGCAGGACACCTTCTACATCATCGGCACCGTGGCTGGACCGGACCCGTACCCGCGCATGGTGCGCGACTTCAATGCCATCGTCGGCCGCGAAGCGCGTGAGCAGATGCTGGCCGAGTACGGCCGCCTGCCCGATGCGATCACCGCCTGCGTCGGCGGCGGCAGCAACGCCATCGGCCTGTTCCACGCCTTCCTCAACGATCGCCAGGTCGAGATCGTCGGCGCCGAAGCCGCCGGTGATGGCATCAGTACCGGTCGCCATGCCGCCTCCATCGCGGCAGGCCGCCCCGGCGTGCTGCACGGCAACCGCACGTACGTGCTGTGCGACGATGACGGCCAGATCATCGAGACCCATTCGGTGTCGGCCGGCCTGGACTATCCGGGCGTCGGCCCGGAGCACGCGTTCCTGGCCGATACCGGCCGCGCGCGCTACCTCGGCATCACCGACGAGGAAGCGCTGCAGGCCTTCCATCTGCTGGCGCATACCGAGGGCATCCTGCCCGCGCTGGAATCCAGCCATGCGCTGGCACAGGCAATCAAGCTGGCGCGTGAGCGTCCGCGTGACCAGATCGTGCTGTGCAACCTGTCCGGCCGCGGCGACAAGGACGTGCACACCATCGCCGCGCGCGAAGGGCTTGTGCTGTGAATCACGTGCTGCGCCACGGCGGGGCGCTGGTGCTGGTGATCGGCATGGGCGGCTGCACGCCGCCCGATCCACCGGTGCTTGCCCCGGCCCCGGCCGCCCCCGCGGCGATCGCCCCGGCACGCGAACCGGCCAGCAACGACGATGAGGCCGCACATCGCCCGATCGAGGGCGCGGCGATGTCCACGGCAGGCGACGGCGGCGAGGACCAGGCGGCCCGGGCGGTGGTGTCGGTGGCCCTGGACCATGCCGGTGAGGTGCTGATCGGCCAGCCCTTCAGCGAACTGCAGGGCGAGGCGCAGTGGCACTCGGCCGGGCTGGGCGAGTCGACCGCTGGGCGTTGCGAGTACTACGAGCGCGGCACGCTGCCCGAGGGCGTGGCGATGATGGTGCAGGACGGCGACGTGGTGCGCTTCGACCTGGCCCCCATCGACGATTCCGGCCAGGTGGTGCTGCAGCCGGGGCCGTTCGGCCTTCATCTGGGCATGCCACGCGCGCAGGCACTCCAGCAGTTGCCCAAGGGCGTTTCCACGCAACCCTATGGTGATGATGCGGAGGCCGGCGAGAGCCTGCTCTGGCAGGACCCCGGTTCCGACCTGGCGATCCGTGTGGAGATCGTCGACGGCACCATCTCCCGAATGTACTGGGGCGCCAGCGGCGCCGTTGATCTGATCGAAGGATGTACCTGACATGTCCGTATCCCGACTCGATGCCTGCTTCCAGCGCCTGCGCGAACAGCAGCGCAAGGCGCTGATTCCCTTCATCACCGCAGGTGATCCCTCGCTGGAAGCCACCGTGCCGGTCATGCACGCGCTGGTCGATGCTGGTGCCGACGTGATTGAACTGGGCGTGCCGTTCTCCGATCCGATGGCCGATGGCCCGACCATCCAGCGTAGTTCCGAGCGCGCGCTGGCGCGGGGAGCCGGCAGCCGCTATGTGCTGCAGGCGGTGGCGCAGTTCCGGGAGCGCGATGCGCACACCCCGGTGGTGCTGATGGGCTACCTGAACCCGGTGGAGATCCACGGCTACGCTGCCTTCGCCGGGGCGGCCGTGCAGGCCGGCGTGGACGGGGTGCTGCTGGTCGACCTTCCGCCGGAAGAAGCCGTTGAAGCGCAGCAGGCCTTCGATGCAGCGGGCCTGGCGCTGGTCCTGCTGGCGTCGCCGACCACCAGCCAGGCGCGTGCCGACAAGCTGCTGGCCCTGGCCCGTGGCTACCTTTATTACGTCAGCTTTGCCGGCGTGACCGGCGCCTCCGAGCGCCTGGACAGCGACGCCGCCAGCGCCCGCCTGCAGGCGTTGCGCGCGCGCGCCTCGGTGCCGGTGGTGGCGGGCTTCGGCATCAAGGACGCCGGCAGTGCCGCAGCCATGGCCCGCCAGGCGGATGGCGTGGTGGTCGGAAGTGCGCTGGTGGCGGCGCTGGCCGAAGCGGGCTCGGCTGAAGACGCGGCCCAGCGTGCGCGGGCGTTCCTCGCCCCGCTGCGGCAGGCGCTGGACGCGTAGCGGTAATGCTGGCCGCTGGCGGGCATCGTCCGTACCCACCCGCGTGCAGGGCCGCCGGCCAGCGGCCGGCACCGCGCAGCACCTAAACGTACGTCCCAGCATGGTTTTTCCGGCTGCCCCGTAGCTGGCAAGGGGGTGCACGGCCGGGGAAAGCGGAGCTAGACTGTCCGCCTTTGCGGCCCATGGGCCGCCCTGAACGGAAGTGTCCTCCCGCATGAGTTGGCTCAGCAAGTTGATGCCGTCCGGCATCCGCACCGACAACACCCCCAGCAAGAAGCGCAGTGTCCCCGAGGGCCTGTGGGAAAAGTGCAGCAACTGCGGCAGCGCGTTGTACCGTCCGGAACTGGAAGAGAACCTGGAGGTCTGCCCGAAGTGCGGCCACCACATGGCGATCCGCGCGCGTGCGCGCCTGGCGGCCCTGTTCGACGCCGACAGCACCACCGAGATCGGTGCGCGCCTGGGACCGACCGACCTGCTCAAGTTCAAGGATCAGAAGAAGTACAGCGAGCGCATCAAGATCGCGCAGAAGAACACCGGCGAATACGACGCGCTGATCGCCATGCGCGGCCTGCTCAAGGGCCGTGCGCTGGTCGCCTCGTCGTTCGACTTCGCCTTCATGGGGGGCTCGATGGGCTCGGTGGTGGGCGAGCGTTTCGCGCTGGCCGCAGAAACCGCGGTCGAGATCGGTGCGCCTTACGTGTGCTTCTCGCAGAGTGGCGGCGCGCGCATGCAGGAAGGCCTGTTCTCGCTGATGCAGATGGCCAAGACCTCCGCTGCGCTGGGCAAGCTGCGTGAAGCCGGGCTGCCGTACATCTCGGTGCTGACCCATCCGACCACCGGCGGCGTTTCGGCGTCGTTCGCGATGCTGGGCGACATCAACATCGCCGAACCGCAGGCACTGATCGGCTTCGCCGGCCCGCGCGTGATCGAGCAGACCGTGCGCGAGAAGCTGCCGGAAGGTTTCCAGCGTTCGGAGTTCCTGCTGGAGCACGGTGCCATCGACCAGATCTGCGATCGCCGCGAACTGCGCGACCGCCTGTCCGATCTGCTCGCCATGCTGGGTCGGCAGCCCGCGCCGCAGGTAGCCTGATGGGTGCCCGCAAGTACTTCGGCACGGACGGCATCCGTGGCCGGGTCGGGCAGGGCGTGATCTCGGCCGACTTCGTGCTGCGCCTGGGCAATGCGCTGGGCCGTGTCCTGCTCGCCCAGCGTGGCCAGGACGGACGCCGGCCGATCGTGGTGATCGGCAAGGACACCCGCATTTCCGGCTACATGTTCGAGGCGGCGCTGGAGGCCGGCCTGGTCGCCGCCGGTGCCGACGTGCAGCTGCTGGGTCCGATGCCGACCCCGGCGGTGGCGTTCCTGACCCGCACGCTGGGCGTGGACGCCGGCATCGTCATCAGCGCCTCGCACAACCCGCATTACGACAACGGCATCAAGTTCTTCTCGGCCCAGGGCGAGAAGCTCGACGATGCGACCGAGCTGGCCCTGGAGGCGGCGCTGGACGTTCCGTTCACCACCGCCGAATCGGAAAAGCTGGGCAAGGCATTCCGTGCACGCGAAGCGGTCGGCCGCTACATCGAATTCTGCAAGGCCAGCGTGCCGCGCACATTCGATCTGCGTGGCCTGCGCCTGGTGCTGGATTGCGCGCATGGTGCCACCTACCAGATCGCGCCGCTGCTGTTCCGCGAACTGGGTGCCGAGGTGATCGGCATCGGCGCCGAGCCCAATGGCATCAACATCAACGCCGGCGTGGGCTCCACCCATATCGACAACCTTGCGGCCAAGGTCCGCGAGACCGGCGCCGATCTCGGTATCGCCTTCGATGGTGATGGCGACCGCGTGCTGATGGCCGACGACCAGGGCAACCCGGTCGATGGCGATGACCTGCTGTACATCCTGGCCCGTGCCTGGAAGGCCGAAGGCCGCCTGCGCGGCCCGGTGGTCGGCACGCTGATGAGCAACTATGGCATCGAGAAGGCCCTCGCCGACCTGCAGATTCCATTCGTGCGCAGCAATGTCGGCGATCGCTACGTGCACCAGGCGCTGATCGAAGGCGGTGGTGTGCTCGGCGGTGAAGCCTCCGGCCACCTGCTGTGCCTGGACCGCGCCACCACGGGGGACGGCATCGTCAGCGCCCTGCAGGTGCTGGTCGCGCTGCGCAACAGTGGGCAGACCCTGCGCCAGGCGCTGAAGGGCCTTGTGCGGGTACCGCAGAAGACCGTGAACGTGCGTCTGGGCAATGTCCCGGCCAAGACTGCGGTGCAGTCTGAAAGCGTGCAGTCCGCGCTGGCTGTGGCGCAGCAGGCTGTCGCCGGCCGTGGCCGCGCGTTCCTGCGCCCGTCCGGTACCGAGCCGGTGGTGCGGGTCACGGTCGAGGCCGATGACGCCACGCTGATGCAGGACACGCTGGACCGCCTGTCCGCAGCGGTGCGTGAAGCCGCTGCCTGAAGCGCGTGCACATTCGCACCAACGAAAAACGCCCCGCAAAGCCGGGGCGTTTTTCATTCAACCGGCAGGGGCGTGGTGCTTATGGCCCCGGCACCATCTTCTTCTGGCGCGCTTTGAAGCCATTGAACAGTGGCGCGATCAGCGGGTTGTAGCTCTGCGCGATGCGCTTGCGCAGCCAGCTGGCCGGGCGGTTGCGGATCGCGAAGCGGTAGATCCGCTCCGGATCACCGCCGACCACGTTGCGGCCGAACGGGTGGGTGGTGTGCAGGTAGCGGAAGCCCTGCTCGCGTGCCACCTCGATGTGGTCCTGGTCGAAATCGCCGTAGGGCCAGCACAGCGTATCGGACACCTCGCCGAGCTTGTCCTGCAGGACGTCGCGCGAGATCGCCAGATCCCGGCTGAGGCCCGCACGGCGCTGCGCACGGTCCAGATCGTCGCGGCGCAGCCAGCGGGTGTGGGTGTGGGTATGGCAATGCACTTCGAAGGTGCCGGCGGCAATGGCTGCGCGTGCTTCGCTCCAGCGCATCATCACATCGTCGCTGCGGTCCTGCTCGTAGATCGCCGCTTCGCAGCCACGATGGTCCGGCGTCGACGGCAGTGCCGCGCCGGCAATGCCGGCGTGCGGACGTTCCGGGCCTTCGCCCATCCAGCCGGTGACCACGAACACCACCGCGTGCATGCCGTACTTCTGCAGGATCGGGTGCGCATACACCCAGTTGTCGAGATAGCCATCGTCGAAGGTGATGACGATCGACTTGCGCGGCACCGGCTTGCCGGCCAGGAAGCCGGCGTACTGCTCCAGCGTCAGTGAGGTCCAGCCATTGGCTGCCAGCCACGCAATCTGGCTTTCGAAGTTCTCCGGCGACACGGTGATCATGCCCGGCGAAGGGCTGACGTGGTGGTGCATCAGCACCGGAACGGTTCGTGCATCAGCCATGTCCCAGCTCCTTCAGCCACTGGTGGTAGTAGTGTTCGGTCGCTTCACCGTGGCCGTCCGGCGTGAAGCGATGTGCGCCGTGCATCCACTCCCAGCCAGCGCGCCCCATCTGCCGTCGCCGTTCCGGGTCGTCCACCAGCAGGCGCAATGCACCTGTCAGGGCGGCATTGTCACCCAAACGGGTGAGGATCGCATTGCTGCCATCGATCACCATCTCCGGCACGCCGCCCACCCGCGTGGCGACGATCGGTACGCCCACGTAGGCCGCTTCCAGGAATACGGTGCCGGCCGCTTCCTTGTGCGAGGCCAGTGCGAAGATGTCGAAGCCGGCCATCAGCCTGCAGGCTCCATCGCGGTAGCCGAGCAGGTGGACCTGGCGCTGCAGCCCGTGCTCGGCGCACATCGCCTGCAGTCGTTCCGTCACGGCCTGGCCATCACCGACAATCACCAGGTGCAGGTCCGGGTTGGCTTTGCACAGCGGCACCATCGCCTGCAGCAGGTCGGCATGGCCTTTGGGCTCACGCAGCACGGCCACGCAGCCGACCACGATGTCCTGCTCGCCGAAGCCAAGCTCGGCACGCACTTCCGCGCGTACGTCCTGCAGGCACTGCCAAGGATCGGCCTTGCGGATATCACTCCAGCGTGGAGGCACCGCGATCGGCGGCACGATACCAATGCGCTCGGCTGGAATGCCGCGGTCGACCAGCAGTTGCTTGACGAAGCTGCTGACGGTCAGCACCCGGTGTGGAAGCTTGGTATAGGTCAGCAACGAGTTGACCGGGCTCATCAGATGGCGCGAGCGCACCACCAGCGGCGTGCCGCCCAGGCGTGCACCGGCGGCGGCGATCAGCGCATCGCGGCGGCTGGTGGTATTGACCACGTCGAAGCGTTCGCGGCGCACCAGCCGCGATACCGACCACATGCCGCGCAGCAGGCGTGCCAGGCCGCCCATGCGCAGCGTATGCACGGTGAATCCGTCCTCGCGTGCCAGTGTGGCCAGGCGTGCATCGGGCTGGCACAGCAATGACACCTCATGGCCACGCGCGCGCATCACCTGCATGTGCCGGAAGATGTAGATCTCCTGCCCGCCCATTCCCTTGGCGGCTTCGGTATGCAGGATGCGCAGCGGACGGTTCATGCAGGATCGGTCCTTGAAGATCAGCGGTTGCGGAAGCGGGTCAGCGCTTCCCATGCAGAGCGGATGGCTGCGGCGTCCGGAGCCTGCTGCGGCAGCGGGCGGTAGTGCCGGTCGAGCGCGGTGGCGTTGCCGAACTTGTCGAATACGTAGATGGCATCGCCATGGCGTACAGCGCGTTGCGACCAGCTCTCCACCACCAGTGCACGTTCGCTGGCGGCGGGCGTGGCCAGCAGGTCCTGGCCGGTACTGAAGTCCGTCAATGCGTTCTCGCAGCCCAGCGCATGGCGCATCAGCGTCGGTACCCAGTCTTCGTGCGAGCTGGTGCGGACGTCGCGGCCAGCGGCCCTGCCTGGCCAATGCAGCACGAACGGGACCTGCAGCTGGTAATCGGAGAAGTTGCCGTTGTGGCCCCAGTAGTTCAGCTTGAGGTCGTTGAACTCTTCGGCATGGTCACCGGTGACCAGCACGATGGTGTCCTCGGCCAGGCCCTGCGCGCGCCGGTCGTCCAGCAGCGAACCGATCAGGCTGTCGGCATAGTGCACGGCAGTGCGGTAGCGGTTGAGTTCCGGCGTCGGGTCGTGGTCCGGGCCGAAGGACAGGAAGTCGATCTCCTTGGCCATCGGCGTGGCTACCGGTGGGTAGCTGGCGGGCAGGTGGTAGCCGGCGTGGGTGGAGTCGAGGAACACGAAGCCGAACCATGGGTGCTGCGCCGCCTGGCTGCTGCGGATGTCATTCCGCAGCGCGGCGACGATGGCTGCGTCGCGCTTGTCGGGGGTCAGGGCGGAAGGGCCCTGGTGCAGCCGGTCGCGCACATCGGCAAATGCCGTGCGATCGAATTCCGGGCTGTACAACGGCGCGCTGCCGTACAGGTGCAGGTCGTAGCCCTGCTGGCCCAGCACCTGGAACAGCTGCGAGCCGCGCTGTTCGTCCAGCATGCTCTGCCAGTAGCCGCCGGGCAGGCCGTAGAGCAGGCCGAACAGGCCGTAGCGGGTGGCATTGCCGGTGCTGAAATGGCGATCGAACACGCGCGCGTCCTGCGCCAGCGCCGACGTGTTGGGCATCAGCTGCGGCGTCAGCACGTCCTGGCGCAGCGATTCCAGCACCACCATCAGCACATTGGGGCGGTGTGGGTTCTGGCAACGCAGGGGCTGGAGCGGATACAGCAGCTGCGCATGGCGCGGGTCGGGCAGGCCCGCCTGCTGTTCGCTTATGACCCCGAGCCTGCGCATGAAGCTCTTGGCGGTGATCGGCTGTGCCCAGGGCAGGTAGTTCCACTGCGCGATGACGGCACGGTCGCCGCGGGCATCGTAATAGGCCGTGGCGGCTTGGCCGCCGGCCATCAGCAGCGCAACGATGGCCCACCCCTGCAGGACCCGGCGGCGGCGCGGCCGGGCGGGCAGCAGCTTCCAGCATGCCCAGGCCAACAGTCCTTCAGCCGTGAAGATGGCGGCCACCAGCAGTCCGGCCTGCAGCCAGGTCTTCCACGACAACGCGACCTGGTCCTGCAGCGCACCGCCGAACACCATGTTCACCACCATGGCATTGAGGTGAAACCGATACAGAGTGAAAACCTTTGCATCAACCAGCAACAGGCACAGCCACAGGCCCTGCAGCAGCACGGCGCTGAGGCTCAGGGGGCGTGCGCTGCGCGGCCAAAGGCCCATCAGCAGCGGCAGCAGGCCGGCGAGGGCGCCGAATGCCAGCAGGTGACCGGGCAGGGCAACGGCCAGATAGGCCAGGCCCACGCTGCCCCCCGGGTTGTCTGCCAGCGGTACGTTGCCGAGCGTGATCGCCATGGCCAGCAGCGCGTTGCCGGCCACGAACAGCGACCACCACGCCAGGCGGCGCCAGTGGCGTGCGGGGCCGGAGGGCAGGGCGGTGTCGGCAGAGGGAGCAGCAGGGCGCATGAGGGACTGGGGCGGCGGGTGATGCAGGCGGCGGGATCCCCGGGGTGACGGAATCGTGGGGCCGCGCGCGGGTCGCGCATTGTATCTGTTTGTTTCTTCGTATCGGGTGGCGTCCCCCGGGCGATCTGTCACAATGTTCAGGTGGGCCATGAATGCGCTGGCCCCCCAGACCCAATGACAAGCCAGGAACCGCTGTGAGCCAGATCCCCACCCTCGACATCACCCGTTTCGACAGCGACCGCGAGGCCTTCGTGGCCGAGCTGGGCGCGGCCTACCGCCAATGGGGATTCGCGGGCATCCGCAACCACGGCATTCCGCAGGCCGACATCGATGCGGCCTACGATGCCTTCAAGGCCTTCTTCGCCCTGCCCGAAGAGGTCAAGCGCAAGTACCACGTGGCCGGCAGCGGCGGCGCCCGCGGCTACACCCCGTTTGGGGTGGAGACCGCCAAGGGCTCCAAGCACTTCGACCTGAAGGAGTTCTGGCACATCGGCCGCGAGATCGCCGACGACTCCAAGTACCGCGATGTGATGGCGCCGAACCTGTGGCCGACCGAGGTCGAGGGCTTCCGTGAGCGCGGCTATGGCCTGTACCAGGCACTGGACAACCTGGGGTCGCGCGTCCTGTCGGCGCTGGCCCTGCATATCGGCCTGCCGGCAGACTTCTTCGCCGACAAGACCAACTTCGGCAACTCGATCCTGCGCCCGATCCATTACCCGCCGATCACCACCGACGACATCCCGAACGTGCGTGCTGGTGCCCATGGCGACATCAACTTCATCACCCTGCTGGTCGGTGCCAGTGCCGCAGGCCTGGAAGTGCAGTCGCATGATGGCGAGTGGGTGCCGTTCACGTCAGACGCGGACACCATTGTGGTCAACATCGGCGATATGCTGCAGCGCCTGACCAACCACGTGTATCCGTCGACCATCCACCGCGTGGTCAATCCCCCGGGCGAGCTGGCGCGCCAGCCGCGCTACTCGGTGCCGTTCTTCCTGCACCCGAACCCGGACTTCCTGATCGACGTGCTGCCCTCGTGCATCACCCCGGAGAACCCGAGCCGGTACCCGGAGCCGATCACCGCCCACGGCTTCCTCGAGGAGCGCCTGCGCGAGATCAAGCTGAAATAAAGAGAAGCGAGGCCGCCGAAAGGCGGCCTTTTTCTTTGCAGGGTTGCACCCTGCACCCGCGGTAGTGGCCGGCGCGGGCCGGCCAACCCCAACCCCAAGCGGCGCGGGGGCGCGGCTCGGGTTCGCGGGGGTTATGCACGAGGGCAGCACGTCTATCATGAAGTCGGTGTGGGGGTGCAGCAAGAACGGCACCGAGTCGCGCGGGTGGCGCGCCCGCTCGCCCGGGGGATTGACCACGCGGTGGATGGTCGACGGATACACGTGGTTGGTCAGGCGCTGCAGCATATCGCCGATGTTGACCAC